>NZ_JBIVGI010000015.1:0-219580 GCF_044748625.1 Kitasatospora sp. NPDC089913
TCCCCCCGGCTGCCCCCCCCGGCCCCCCCCCCCCCCTCACCCGGGGCCGCCCCCGCCGGGCTTTTTTCAGTGCGGTTTGCGCGGATCGTGCGGCTTGGGGCGGTCGTCGTCGCCGGGGGCCGCGGCGGGCCGGGGGTGGTCCTGGGCCGGGGGCGGCCCCGGCCGGTCCTCCACCGCGGCGGCCCCGGCCGGGGTGTCCGCGGAGCCGTTCACGGTGCTGCCGCCGGTGCCCGAGGCGTGCGCGCCGACCGGACCGGTGGCGGTGCTTCCCGGCGGCTCGACCAGCCATTCCGGGTTGCTGCGGTGCCGCCACCACTGCCAGGCGACCAGGCCGCTGCCGATCGCGACCACGCCGGCCACGGCCAGGCCGGTGGCCCAGCCGCTCCGGCAGGACCGCCGGGCGTTGCGGGCCGCGAGGTCGCCGATCTCGGCCGAGGTGACGTTGCCGCGCATCGCCGTCAGGGCGGCCGCGCCGCGCATCTGGGCCTCCTGCGCCACCGGGACGACGGCGGCGCGGGCCTCCTCGACGGCGTGCACGACCTTGGGGGCGACGGTGGAGCGGGCCTGGTCGGCGGCCCGGGCGGCGGACAGGCGGGCGGCCAGCGCCTTCTCCTGGGCCCGGTGCAGCGCCTTGAGGGCGTTCTGCTGGGCTTCCGGTGGCAGGCTGGCGAAGGCGTGACCGACCTGGGGGGCGATGTGCCGGTCGTACTGGACGCGCGCCGTGTGGGCGGCCTGGGAGGCCTGCTGCCGGGCGTTGTCCGCGAAGTTGCCGGCCGTCTCACGGGCCGAGTCCAAACGGGTCACGAGAGTCTCTCCTCCTGGTGGCGTCCTATATGCACTTATCCACCTGAATGCTGATCATGCATCCGTATTTGTCCGACGGCATGCCGGAGTGGGCCGTACGCGGGGCGCCGGTGCGGCCGGCCCGCGCGTGCCGCGGACGCGGGCGCCGTGCGGGGCCGGGGGTGCGTGGGCCGGTCGGGCGCGGGCAGGGCCGCAGTAGGCTGGCGGTTCCGGCGGGTTCCCGTCGGGAGCGCGTACGTGTCGTCGCAGCAAGTCGTGGCAGAAGGGGATAGCCGATGCTCCCGGACGAGCCCAGGCCGCCGATCGACCCGACTCCGGGGCCCGGGGGCGGGCACGGGCCGGCCCGTTGTTACCGGCACCCCGAGCAGGAGACCGGCGTCGGCTGTTCGCGGTGCGGCCGGCCGATCTGCCCGCAGTGCATGGTGAACGCCTCGGTGGGCTTCCACTGCCCCGAGTGCGTCCAGGAGGGCGGCCGGCAGGTCAGGCGGGCGACCACCCGCTTCGGCGGGCGCCCGGCGGGCGGTGACCCCCTGGTCACCAAGGCGCTGATCGGCATCAACCTGGTGGTGTTCGTCCTGGCCGCCTACGTGCTCACGCCGTGGCTGGCCTACGACCTCGAGCTGCGCAGCTTCGCCCCCGACCCGTCGTACCCCTTCACCAACGGCGTCGCCGAGGGGCCGGGCCAGTGGTACCGGCTGCTGACCGCCGTGTTCCTGCACACCGCGCCCTGGCACATCGCCACCAACATGCTGGTGCTCTGGGTGCTGGGTCCGCAGCTGGAGGCCGCCCTGGGGCGGATCCGGTTCCTCGCGCTCTACCTGCTCTCCGGGCTGGCCGGCAGCGCCTTCGCGTTCCTGGTGGCGGGCGGCTCGATGCGCTCGCTGGGCGCATCGGGCGCGGTCTTCGGCCTGCTGGGCGCGACCGTGGTGCTCTACCGCCGGCTCCGGGCCCCGCTCGGGCCGATCGTCGCGCTGCTGGTGTTCAACCTGATCGTCACCTTCTCGGTGCAGGGCATCGACTGGCGGGCCCATCTCGGCGGGCTGGTCGCCGGGATGCTGACCGCGGCCGGCCTGATGTACGCCCCGCGGGAGCGCCGGGGGCTGGTGCAGGGGCTGACGCTGGCGGGGGTGGCCGGCCTGGTGCTGGTGATGCTGCTGGCCGGGATGGCCGCCTACGGCGGGTGATCCGGCCGAGCCGGACGGTGCGCGCGCGGGTACGGGGAGCGGACGGTTGTCCACAGCGGGTGCGGGGTTGTGCACAGGCGGTGCCGGTCGATGTGTGCGAACGCCTGCTCTACGCGCGTCCCGCTGTAGGGATCGGGCATTCGGGGAGGGGCGTGCGGCGGTGTGGAAAGCGCCCCCGGCGCAAGTTATCCACAGGCCTGCGGGACTTTTCCCCAGTGTGGATAACCATGTGGATAAACACGACAAGCGGATAACCGTAGATCCCGGAACTCCGCCCGGCCGTTCGGGCGCACCACGAAGCCGCCCCGGGGACGGACCGTACCGGGGCGGCGGTGGAGGAACTCAGGGCCGGGGCCCGAACGTCATTTCCACTGGGTGGAGACGCCGAAGCCCGCCGCGATGAAGCCGAAGCCCACCAGGATGTTCCAGTTCCGCCAGCTCTCGACGGGCCAGCTGCCGCTCGTCACGTAGTAGGTGACGATCCAGACCAGACCGATCAGGAACAGCGCCAGCATCAAGGGGGCAACCCAGCCGCGGCCCGAACTGATCTTCACCGTCGCCGTGGTCGGCGGCGTGTAGTCGGACTTCTTGCGGAGTCGGGACTTCGGCACGAGGAGCTCTCCTGTCGATGCGCTGTGACCGCGCAGGGGTTCACGGTGGTGTGGCGGCGTCCGTTAGCGTAGTGGCTCGGCGGGTCCGAAGGAGATAAGGGTACGGTGCCTAATTTGTCGATTCCCCCTCGGCCCGTCCGTACCCGCGCCTCCGGCACCCGAATTGTCGGACGTGCCCTGACCTGCGCCGTCTTCGCGCTCGCCGGACTGCTCTTCTACATCAGCGCGCAGACCGCCCGCGGTACCGATCTGCGCACCGACAACTCGCTGCTCAGCCTCTCCGACGTGATACGTCAGCGCAGCGCCCAGAACCAGCAGTCCCAGGCCCAGCTCGCCGACCTCCAGGACCGCTCCCAGCGGCTCACCGAGCAGCAGGGCGGCAGCCCGGCCGACGCCGCCCGGCTGACCGCCCTGGAACAGGCCGCCGCGCTGGAGCCGCTCCAGGGCCCCGGTCTCACCGTCACCCTCAACGACGCCCCGCCGAACGCGACCTCGCGCGTCCCCGGGGTGCGCGAGCCGGACGTCAACGACCTGGTCATCCACCAGCAGGACATCCAGGCCGTCGTCAACGCGCTCTGGCGCGGCGGCGCCGAGGGCGTCCAGGTGATGGACCAGCGGCTGATCTCCACCAGCGCCGTCCGCTGCGTCGGCAACACCCTGCTGCTCCAGGGCCGGGTCTACTCCCCGCCCTACGTGGTCAGGGCGGTCGGGCGGACCGACGCGCTGCGCGCCGCCGTCGACGCGGACCCCTCGATCCGCACCTACCAGAAGTACGTGCAGGCCTACGGCCTGGGCTGGAAGCTGCAGGAGAGCGGCGACCTCGCCCTGCCCGGGTACTCGGGCACGGCGGACCTCCGCTCGGCCACCGGCCAGTAGCGGTCCGGTGCACCGGACCGCTCCCGTGGGCCGGGTCTACTCTTGACCCCAGTCCAATACGTCGAGGGAGCACCATGTACGGCTGGATCTGGCGTCATCTGCCGGGGAACGTCCTGGTCAAGGCCGCGATCTCGGTCCTGCTCGTGCTGGGACTGGTCTACCTCCTCTTCACCTACGTCTTCCCGTGGGCGGAACCGCTGCTCCCCTTCGGTGACGTCACAGTGGACGGGAACGGCGACGGCGCCGTCGGCTGACCCGACGACCCGCCCCGTCCCGTTCCGGACCCCGCACCCCTCGGAGAACGCGCGCCCATGACCTCCCGGCCCACCCAGCCCCGCATCCTGGTCGTCGACAACTACGACAGCTTCGTCTTCAACCTGGTCCAGTACCTCTACCAGCTCGGCGCCACCTGCGAGGTGGTCCGCAACGACGAGGTGACCGTCGAGCACGCGGTGCGCCGCGACGGCGACCGGGGCTTCGACGGGGTGCTGCTCTCCCCCGGCCCGGGCGCCCCCGAGGAGGCCGGCGTCTGCATCGAGATGGTGCACCACTGCGCGCGGGCCGGTCTGCCGGTGTTCGGCGTCTGCCTGGGGCTCCAGTCGATCGCGGTGGCCTACGGCGCGGTGGTCGGCCGGGCGCCGGAGCTGCTGCACGGCAAGACCTCGCTGGTCGAGCACGAGGACGGCGGCGTGTTCGCGGGCCTGCCCTCGCCGCTCACCGCGACCCGGTACCACTCGCTGGCGGTCGATCCGGCCACCGTGCCGGACGAACTGGTGGTCACCGCGCGCACCGGCAGCGGTGTCGTCATGGGGCTGCGCCACCGGGACCTCGCGGTGGAGGGCGTGCAGTTCCACCCGGAGTCGGTGCTCACCGAGGGAGGTCACCGGATGCTCGCCAACTGGCTGGCCGAGTGCGGTGACCCCCTGGCCGTCGACCGGTCGGCCGGGCTCGCCCCGGTGATCGGCCGGGGCTGAGCGGCGTGACCGCGGTGCGTCCGGAGGGGCGATACCAGCCGGGGGCGGACCCGGAGGGCGGTGACGCGTACCGCGCCGGGGGGCAGTACGGGCAGCAGCACGAGCCGTACGGGCAGCAGCAGGACCCGTACGGGCAGCACCTCCAGGGGGTCCCGTACCAGCAGGCCCCGCAGCAGTACCCGCAGGCCGGTGCGGGCGCGTACCCGCAGCAGGGCGCCCACCCGCAGCAGGAGCAGTACGGCCAGTACGGCCGGCAGCAGCCCCAGCCCTCCCAGCAGGGCCAGTACGTGCAGCAGGGCCAGTACGCGCAGCAGCCCCAGCAGGGCCAGTACCAGTCGTACGACCCGTACCAGGCCGGGCCGGACCACCGGGGCCGGGGCGCGAACGCCGGCGCGGACCCGGCCTGGCCGGCGCAGTCCGGGGCCGAGGACGGCTGGGGCGTCTACGAGCCCGCGCCGCCCCTCGTGCCGGAGCCGGCCGGGGCGGTGCCCCAGGAGCCGGAGCCGGCCGGGGCGGTGCTCGCCGCTGCGGAGACGGTCACCATGGCCGCCGTGGCCGGTGAACAGCTGCCGCCCGCCCCGGGCGGCCGGGCCGAGCGCCGTCGTGCCGCGCAGGGCCGCGGCCGGCGCCGCGCGGGCGGCCGGGCCGCGGCCGGTCCCCCGGTCAAGGAGTCGGCGGCGGTGGTCTTCGCCCGGTTCCTCGGGGAGCTGTGCATCACCCTCGGCCTGGTGATGCTGCTCTTCGTCTCCTACCAGCTCTGGTGGACCAACGTGCAGGCCGACGCGGCCGCCGACGGTGCCCGCAACCAGCTGGAGCAGCAGTTCGACGCGGGACCGGCCCAGGGCGCCCCGGCGCCCGGACAGCCGGCACCGGACCCGGCCAAGCCGGAGACCTTCGAGCCCGGCAAGGGCTTCGCGATCATCCACCTGCCGAAGCTCGGCCAGAAGTTCCCGATCGCCGAGGGCACCGCCAAGGCGCCCGTGCTGGACAAGGGCCTGGTCGGGCACTACTCCGGTACCGGCATGCCGGCCGACAAGGCGGGCAACTTCGCGCTGGCCGCGCACCGCAACACGCACGGCGAGCCGTTCCGCAGGATCAACCAGCTCGGCAAGGGCGACAAGATCGTGGTGGAGACCGCGACCGCGTACTACACCTACGAGGTCACCGGGGGCATCCCGGAGACGCCGCCGTCCAACGTGAGCGTGATCAGGCCGGTCCCGAACGGCGCCGGGTTCAGCGGTCCGGGCCGGTACATCACGCTGACCACGTGCACCCCGGAGTTCAGCTCCAAGGCGCGCCTGATCGTGTTTGGCAAGATGATCGAGGAAAGGCCGCGCAGCCAGGGCAAGCCGGCCGCCCTCGCGGGGGGCTGACCGCGGGCGGGCGACGACAGAGGGAGAGACGTGACCCAGGGGACCGAGCCCGCGGCCGAGGAGGCCGCTCCGTCGTCCGAGCCGGGGCCCGGCGGCGGACCCCGGCGACGCCGCGGGCGGGGCGGCCGGGCACTGGCCGTGCTGGGTGTCGTCGGCGAGCTGCTGATCACCCTGGGGCTGGTGCTGGGCCTGTTCGTCAGCTACTCGCTGTGGTGGACCGACGTGCTGGCGGACCGTTCCGCCTCGGCGGCCTCGGACCAGCTGCGCGAGTCCTGGGCGGCCGGTGCCCCGGCCGCTCCCCCGTCCGGTGGCCCGTCGGCCGGGCCGGCCGCGGCCGCCGCCACCGGGCCGGTCTACGCGGCGGGTGACGGGATCGGCTTCCTGCACGTCCCGGCGATGGGCCGGGACAACCAGGTGATGATCCGGATGGGCACCGACACGGCGACCCTGGCCGAGGGCGTGGCCGGGGTGTACGAGCAGCCGTACCGCTCGGCGATGCCCTGGGACGAGTCCGGCAACTTCGCGCTGGCCGCGCACCGGGACGGGCACGGGGCGAAGTTCCACGATCTCGACGCCGTCGGCAAGGGCGACGCGATCGTGGTCGAGACCCGCGACAAGTGGTACGTCTACCGGGTCGACAGCACCCTGCCGGAGACGTCGAAGTACGACACCGGCATCGTCGCCCCGGTGCCGAAGGGCTCCGGCTACACCGGTCCCGGCCGGTACATCACGCTGACCACCTGCACGCCGGTCTACACCTCGCGCTACCGGATGGCGGTCTGGGGGAGTCTGGTGCGGGTGGACGACATGGACGCCGCGCGCACTCCGCCCGCGGAGCTGCGGCAGCGCTGAGGCCCGCGCGAAGGCCCCCGGGGACGCGCCCCGGGGGCCTTCGCGCGTCCCGGGGCACCCGCGGTCGGGTCCGGGAGCGGGCGCCGAGGGCCCGGCGGCGGGCCACGGCGGCCCGGCGGCGGGCCACCGGCGGTCCGGGGGGCGGGGACGGGCGCCAGGGCCCGCCGCGGCCCTCCGGCGCCCCCGTACGGGCCCGTACGGCCCCGGGAGCCGCGCCCGGAGCCCGCCAGGGCCTCGAGGGGGCCGGAACGCGGCCGCAGGCCCCGGTGTACGCCCGAGGGCCCGTCGACGCGGTGTCGACGGGCCCTCGGGCGTTCTGCCAGGAACAACTCAGCCGGTCGGTCCGGCCCCGGGGGGCTCAGAACCAGGGGAACCAGGGCTTAGTTGTTGGGTCCCCCTTTGGTGTTGCTGGGGGTGGGGAGGCCGGGGATCCCGGGGAGGGTCGGTGTGTCGCCCCCTTTGGGCGGATCCACCGCCTTGGTCATCAGCCCGACCGAGGTGTTCGGGTCCACCTGGGTCCCGGCCTGCGGGTTGGAGGCGATCACCGTGGCGTTGGGGTCCTGCGGGCCCTGGACGACGGTGTACTGCAGGCCCATCCCCTGGAGGGTCTTGATGGCGTCCTTGAGCTGGACGTTCTGCAGCGGCGGGACGGAGACCTTGTCCGGCGCCTTGAAGATGGTCAGCGTGATCTTGGTGTTGGCCGGCTGCTTGCCGCCGGCCGGGTTCTGCGAGGCGACCGTGTTGACCTTGGCGGGCTCGTTGGTCGTCTGGGTCTTCGAGGAGTCCACCTGGAAGCCGGCGCCGGTCAGCGCGGCCTCGGCGGCCTCCTTCTGCTGGCCGACCACGCTCGGCACGTTGATCTTGGCCTTGCCCTGCGACACGGTCAGCTTGACCGGGGCGGTCGGGTCGGCGCCGCCGCTGGCCGGGTCCTGCGAGAGCACCTGGTCCAGCGGGGCGTTGTCGTCGTCCTTGTAGTCGGTCGTCACATTGGTGAAGCCGGCGTCGGCGAGCGCCTTGACCGCCTGCTCCTTGGACTTGCCGACCACGCTGGGAACGGCGCTCTTGGCCGGGCCCGAGGACAGCTGCACCGTGATCGTGGCGGCCTCGGCGACCTGGTTGCCGGCCGTCGGGTTCTGCGTGCAGACCTGGTCCTTCTTCACGTTGGTGTCCGGGCAGGCGATCTTGTCGCCCTCGGTGAGCACCAGCTTCGGACCGGCCTGGGCGACGAGTGCCTTGGCCTCGGCCAGGGTCTTGCCGACGAGGCCCGGAGCCGCGATCTTCACGGCCTCCTTCTTCTCGTCGCCCTTCTTGTTGCCGAACATCGCCTGGGCGACGAAGAAGGTGCCCACCAGGACCAGCACGGCGGCGACCGCCAGCACGATCCAGGAGGTGTTGCTCTTCTTCGGCGGCTCCTCGGCACGCCGGCCGCCCCGGCCGTAGCCGTCGTCGTAGCCGTCGTTGCCGCCGGCCCCGGGGGCACCGGCGTAGGTCTGGCCGTAACCGTCGTCGTAACCGGGCTGGGGCTGGGCGGCGTAGCCGGCCGGAGCGGCCTGCGGCAGGACGGTGGTCGGACCGCCGGGGACCTGCTGCGGCAGCAGGTTGGTCTGGCCGTACGGGTCGTGCTGCGGGTAGCCGTTCTGGTCGTAGCCGTACCCGGCCGCGCCCATGCCGTACGCGGCGGCCTGCTGGGCGGCGGCCACCGGCAGGCCGTCGAGGAAGCGCTCGATGTCGTCGCGCATCTCGTCGGCGCTCTGGTAGCGGTAGTCGCGGTCCTTGGCGAGCGCCTTGAGCACGATCGCGTCGACCTCGGGGCGCACCTCGGGGTCGAAGACGGACGGCGGCTGCGCCTCTTCCCGGACGTGCTGGTAGGCGACCGCGACGGGGGAGTCGCCGACGAACGGCGGGCGCACCGTGAGCAGCTCGTAGAGCAGGCAGCCGGTGGAGTAGAGGTCGGAGCGGGCGTCCACCTGCTCGCCCTTGGCCTGCTCCGGGGAGAGGTACTGGGCGGTGCCGATGACGGCGGAGGTCTGCGTCATCGTCATGCCGGCGTCGCCCATCGCCCGGGCGATGCCGAAGTCCATCACCTTGACGTTGCCCTGGCGGGTGAGCATGACGTTGGCGGGCTTGATGTCGCGGTGCACGATGCCGGCCCGGTGGGAGTACTCCAGGGCCTGGAGGATGCCGATGGTCATCTCCAGCGCGCGCTCCGGCAGCAGCCGGCGGCCGGAGTGCAGCAGCTCCCGCAGCGTGGACCCCTCGACGTACTCCATCACGATGTACGGGATGGAGATGCCGTCGATGTAGTCCTCGCCGGTGTCGTACACGGCGACGATCGCGGGGTGGTTCAGCGACGCCGCGGACTGTGCCTCGCGGCGGAACCGGGCTTGGAAGGACGGATCGCGGGCCATGTCGGCCCGGAGCGTCTTCACGGCGACGGAGCGGCCGAGCCTGGTGTCATGGCCGAGGTACACCTCGGCCATGCCGCCGCGCCCGAGGACGCCGCCGAGCTCGTACCTGCCGCCGAGGCGACGAGGCTCTTCCATAGTTGCGACCCTCTCCCTCACCCGCCGGTGAGGTTGTGACGTAGGTGTCCCCGCACGCTCCCTGTGACGCCGTCCGGGCCCCGGATGGTTCTGCGGTCAGGACCGGTTCGGCACCGCACGGACGGCAACGGGTACACCCGCTGCTGCGGACACGCTACCGGTCGGACCGTACCGGACCCGAGTCGGCCGCAGGCCGATATCAGACCGGTATCCGGACCGGGGGTGCCGATCGTGACATTTCCCTCACCCGCCGCCGGCTCCCCCGGTGGCCCCTGTCACTTGCCGAGGACGGCCTGCATCACGGACTTCGCGATCGGGGCGGCCAGCCGGCCGCCGCTGATGCCGTCGCGGTTGTTGGAGCCGTCCTCGACGACCACCGCGACCGCGACCGTGCGGCCGTCGGAGGCCTTGGCGTAGGAGGTGAACCAGGCGAACGGCAGACCCGCGTTGCCCTCGCCGTGCTGGGCGGTGCCGGTCTTGCCGCCGACCGTGACGCCCGGGATCTTGGCGTTCTTGCCGGTGCCGTTCTCGACCACCGAGACCATCAGGTCCTGCATCTTCTGCGCGGTGGCCGGGCTGATCGGCTGCGAGAACTGCTTCTCGCTGTGCTTGGAGATGGTGGTCAGCGAGGCGGAGCGCTCCTCGGCGACCAGGTACGGCTGCATCAGCGAGCCGTTGTTGGCGATCGCCGCGGAGACCATCGCCATCTGCAGCGGGGTGGCCTGGGTGTCGTGCTGGCCGATCGAGTCCTGGGCGGTGCCGTCCGGGGTGGAGTTGGACGGGTAGACGCTCTTCTCGGACCGGACCGGGGTGTCCACGGTGCTGTTGAAGCCGAACTTCTCGGCCTGCACCCGCATCTTGTCCTTGCCGAGGTCGGCGCCGATCTTGGCGAACACCGTGTTGCAGGACTGGTCCATGCCGGACTTGATGGTGGCGTTGCCGCACTGCTCCCGGTCGGACTCGTTCTTCAGCACGAAGTTGGTGCCGGGCAGGGTGTACGGGTCCGGGGTCGCGGTCTGGTCGTCGATGTTCTGGTAGAGGCCGTTCTCGAACGCCGCCGAGGCCGTGACCAGCTTGAACGTCGAGCCGGGGGGGTAGGTCTCGCGCAGCGCCCGGTTGAGCATCGGCTTGTTGGGGTCGGCGTTGAGGTCGGTCCAGGCCTTGGAGTCGGTGGACTCGTTGCCCGCGAAGCTCGCCGGGTCGTAGGACGGGGTGGAGACCAGGGCCAGGATCGCGCCGGTCTTCGGGTCGAGCGCGACGACCGCGCCCTTCTTGTTGCCGAGCCCCTCGAAGGCCGCCTTCTGGGCCTTGGAGTTGATCGTGGTGACGACGTCGCCGCCGCGCTTCTGCTCCCCGGTCAGCATGTCCAGGGTGTTGCGGAAGAACAGCCGGTCGTCGCTGCCGGAGAGGACGCCGTCCTCGAGCTGCTCCAGCTGGCTGGCCCCGAAGGCCTGCGAGGAGTAGCCGGTGACCGGGGCGTACATCTGCGGGTCGGTCCAGGACCGCTTGTACTTGTAGCGCAGGCCGTCCACGAAGGTGGACTGGGTGATCGGCTGGCCGTCGACGATGATGTTGCCGCGCGGGTAGGCGTAGCGGTCGTAGACCTGCCGCTTGTTGTACTTGTTGCTCGCCCAGGCGTCGGCCTGCACGCCCTGGACCCAGTTGGTGCGCACCATGAGGGCCAGGATCAGCACGAGGCAGAAGATCGAGACCCGGCGGATCGGCTTGTTCACGAGGCGGTGACCCCCTGGATCTCGGGTGTGGGGGTGTGTTCCACCCCGGGGCGGCGGGCGTTGTCGCTGATCTTCAGCAGGATCGCGACCAGCGCCCAGTTGGCGACCACCGAGGATCCGCCCTGGGCGAGGAACGGCATGGTCATACCGGTCAGCGGGATCAGGCCGGTGACACCGCCGGCGACCACGAACACCTGCAGCGCCATCGCGGAGGAGAGCCCGACCGCGAACAGCTTGCCGAAGGGGTCGCGGGCGGCGACCGCGGTGCGCAGACCGCGCTGGATCAGCAGGGCGTAGAGCACGAAGATCGCCATCATGCCGGTGAGGCCGAGCTCCTCGCCGAAGGAGCCGAGGATGAAGTCGCTCTTGGCGGCGAAGTCGATCAGCCAGGAGCGGCCCTGACCGAGGCCGGAGCCGGTCACCCCGCCCGAGCCGAGCGCCATCAGCGACTGGCCGATCTGCTCGGTGGACCCCGGCGGCGGCTTCGGGGCGAAGGCGGCCATCGGGTCGAGCCAGGCGTCGATGCGGGTCTTGACGTGGCTGGCGGTGGAGGCCACCGCGACCGCGCCGCCGATCGACATCAGCAGGCCGACCACGATCCAGCTGGTCCGCTCGGTGGCGACGTAGAGCATCACCACGAAGAGGCCGAAGTACAGGAAGGACGAGCCGAGGTCGTTCTCGAAGATCAGGATCAGCAGGCTGAGCAGCCAGATCACGATGATCGGGCCGAGGTCCCGGCCGCGCGGCAGGTACAGGCCCATGAAGCGGCGGCTGGCCAGCGCCAGGGCGTCGCGCTTGACCATCAGGTAGCCGGCGAAGAACACCGTCAGAATGATCTTGGCGAACTCGCCGGGCTGGATCGAGAAGGCGCCCATCCGGATCCAGATCTTGGCGCCGAGGTCCTCCTTGCGCTCCGGGAAGAACGCCGGGGCGGCGAGCAGCACCAGGGCCACCGCCATCGAGATGTAGGTGTAGCGCTGCAGGACCCGGTGGTCCTTCAGGAAGACCATCACCACGATGAAGAACGCGATGCCCAGGCCCGACCACATCAGCTGGTTGGAGGCGGCCGGGAAGTTGTTGTGCAGCAGCGGCCCGGCCTTGTCCAGCCGCCAGATCATCACCACGCCGAGCCCGTTCAGCAGGGTGGCGATCGGCAGCATCAGCGGGTCCGCGTACGGGGCGAACCTGCGCATCAGCAGGTGCGCGATCAGGGCGAGCGCACCCATGCCCAGGCCGTAGCCGAGCATCCCGGCGGGCAGCTTGTCGTCCATCGCCAGGCCCACGTTGGCGTAGGCCAGGACCGGCAGCAGCACCGCGAACGCCAGCATCGCCAGCTCGGTGTTGCGCCGGTTCGGCGTCGCCTGCGGCGAGATGGTGGTGTTGCGGCGGCGCCGCGAGGACGCGCGGTCGGCCGGAACGCCGGCGGACCGGCTGTTCGGGTCGCTGCTCACATCGAAGGTACTCATGCTCCCGCCCCGCTCCGCTCGGCAGGGGCGTTCGCCCGCACGCGCCTCTCGTCGGCCTGTTCGCTTCGCTCTCTCACGTGGTAGCCGCTCCCTGACGGCCGGCGGACCCGCGCCGGGCGGGCCTATGTCGGGTCGCGTCCGTCACGGCTTCGGGCAGGAGTCGGCGCGCTGCCGCTCCTCGTCGCTCAGGCCGGGCAGGTCGCTCTGCGGGGCCGCCGGGGCCGCGGCACCCTGGCCGGGTACGACGGGGGCCGGGGCACTCGTGCTCGGCGTGCTCGGACTCGGGGTGGTCGTGGGGACGCCGGCCGCCGGGGCGCGTCCGGTCGCGGACGGGCTGGGCGCGGTGGTCGCCGTCACGAACCCGGCGTGCGTCGCCACGGTCCCGGCGGCGGCCTGCTGGGTCGGCTGGCCGGTCGCCGGTGTGCCGCCCGGGGCGGACGTGCCGCCGGCGGTGGCCCGGACGTCGGAGACCCTGCGGCAGAACGCGGCCTGCTCGCCCAGCTTCTTCACCTTGTCGTCGGCGTCGCCCAGGCTGCTCGCCGAGATGGTGTTGGTGACGTGGGTGCGCTGGTCCTGCGGGAGGTACTTGAGCTCGATGTCCTTGTACGGCGTGTGCACCGAGGACAGGTTCACTCCGGCCAGGCTCTGGTTCACGCCCTGGAAGACCGCGACGTGGTCGCCCTCGGCACCCACGTAGTACTGGCTCTGGGTCCACTGGTAGCCGAAGAAGCCGCCCGCGCCCAGCAGGCCCACGGTGACCAGGCCGACCAGGGAGAACGCCAGCGCCCGGTTCTTGCGCCTGGGGCGCCGGGGCGCGTCGTCGTCGTAGTCCTCGGTCCCGTGCACCGAGGGCTCGGCGGAACCGCCCTCGTAGCCGCCGGCCGGGCCGAACCCGGGGTCGGGGACCCCGGCGCCGTAGCCCTCGGCGGGGCCGAAGGCGCCCTGCGGGCCGCGGCCGAGCCCGGCCGCGCGGCCGGCCGGGGTGTCGCGGATCGACTGGTCCGCGGCGGTCGAGGACGGCGGGGTCTCGGCGACCGCGCCGACCACCACCGGCACGTCGTTGAACCGGCCGCTCAGGGTGTCCGTGGCGCCGACGTCGAGGACGTCCGCGACGATGCAGGTGATGTTGTCCGGGCCGCCGCCGCGCAGCGCGAGCTGGATCAGCTCCTGCACGGTCTGCTCGGGCGAGTAGTAGCTGCCCAGCGTGTCCTGGAGGGTCTGGTGGCTGACCGGGCCGGAGAGGCCGTCGGAGCAGATCAGATACCGGTCGCCGGCCCGCACCTCGCGGATCGACAGGTCCGGTTCGACCTGGCCCCGGCCGTCCAGCGCGCGCATCAGCAGCGAACGCTGGGGGTGGGTCTCGGCCTCCTCCGGAGTGATCCGGCCCTCGTCGACCAGCCGCTGCACCCAGGTGTGGTCCTGGGTGATCTGCACCAGCGAGCCGTCCCGCAGCAGGTAGGCGCGGGAGTCTCCGACGTGGACCAGGCCCATCCGCTGGCCGGTCCAGAGCATCGCGGTGAGGGTGCAGCCCATGCCTTCGAGCTGCGGGTCCTCCTCGACCATCTGCCGGAGCCGGTCGTTGGCGCCCTGGACCGCGTCGCCGAGCAGGGTCAGCAGGTCGGCGCCCGGCACGTCCTCGTCCAGGCGGACGATCGAGCCGAGCACCTCGGAGGAAGCGACCTCACCGGCCGCCGCCCCGCCCATGCCGTCGGCCACGGCCAGCAGCCGCGGGCCGGCGTAGCCGGAGTCCTCGTTCCCCTCCCGGATCAGTCCCTTGTGGGAGCCGGCGGCGAAGCGCAGCACCAGGGTCATGCGACCTGTGCCCCCCTCTGGGTCATGGACGGGATGCTGTCCCTCATGCGCTACTACTTCCGCAGTTCGATGACGGTCCTGCCGATACGGATCGGCATGCCCGGCTGGAGCGGGGTCGGCGCGGTCAGGCGCTGACGGTCCAGATAGGTGCCGTTGGTGGAGCCTAGATCCTCCACCGTCCACTGCCCAGTCTGGTCGGGATAGATCCTGGCATGCCGGGAGGACGCGTAGTCGTCGTCCAGCACGATGGTGGAGTCGTGCGCCCGGCCCAGCGTGATGGTCTGGCCCTGCAGCGCGACGGTGGTCCCGGCCAGCGAGCCCTGCACCACGACCAGCTGGGTCGGGGCGCCGCGACGGCGCCCGCCGCCCTGGGTCGGCGGACCGCCGGCCGGCGGCTGGCCCTGCGGGGCCCGCCCGGCCGCACCGGCCGCGGGCGCCGCGGCGCCGCCGCCCCGGCGGGAGGACCGGGGGTTCACCCTGGTCCCGAAGAGGTCGCTGCGGATCACCTGGACCGCGACGATCACGAACAGCCACAGCACGGCCAGGAAGCCCAGCCGCATGACCGTGAGGGTCAGTTCTGACATAACCGCGCCCGCTCTACCCTTCGACCTGTCGGTAGACGATGGTGGTGGAGCCCACGACGATTCGAGAGCCGTCGCGGAGCGTAGCGCGCTGGGTGTGCTGCCCGTCCACCACGATGCCGTTCGTCGACCCCAGGTCCAGCACCATCGAGGGTGTGCCGGGGCGGATCTCGGCGTGCTTGCGGGACACCCCGGGGTCGTCGATGCGGACGTCCGCCTCGGTCGAGCGGCCGAGCACGCAGCCGTTCCCGGAGATCTGGTGGCGGGCGCCGTTCACCTCGATCCAGCGGCGCACCGAGGTGCCGTGGCCGCCGCCCGGGAAGGGGCGCACGTTGCCGCCGGCGGGGGCGGCCGGCGCGGTCGGCGCCGGCGGGGTCACGGGGGGCGCGGCCGGTGGCGGCGGGGGCGCGGCGTACTGGGCGCCGCCCTGCTGCCACGGCGCGCCGGGAGCCGGTGCGGCCGGCGGGCGGCCGTAGCCGGGCTGGGTCGGCTGCGCGGGGGCCTGCTGCTGCGGCTCCTCGGCGGCGAGGGTGCGGCTGCGCACCCGGTACAGGCCGGTGTCGAGGTCGTCGGCCTTCTCCAGGTTCACCTGCAGCGGGCCCATGAAGGTGTAGCGCTGGGCCTCCGCGTACTCGCGGACCATGCCGGCGAGCTCGTTGCCCAGCTGCCCGGAGTAGGGGCTCAGCCGCTCGTGGTCGTGCGGGCTGAGTTCGACGATGAAGTCGTTGGGCACGACGGTCCGGTCGCGGTTCCAGATGCTCGCGTTGTTGTCGCACTCGCGCTGCAGCGCTCCGGCGATCTCCACGGGCTGGACCTCGGACTTGAACACCTTGGCGAAGGTGCCGTTGACGAGACCCTCGAGCCGCTGCTCGAACTTCTTCAGCACTCCCATGGGGCACCCCCTTCCAAGGGTTCGTTCGCCTGCCTGCCGACCGGTTTCCGGGGGGAGCCGGTCGCGCCTGATTGCGGTACTTCCGTACTGATCGTATCCACGCCGGGGCCATCCGTACGGTTCCCGGACCATGTGGTGCCCGGGGGTGGGCTCGGACACACAGGGTGACGCATGCGGGCGGCAGCATGCCAGGAGTACCCGCCCGGCGGGCCCGGCATCCCTCGCTCGCCTGTTCGCCGGGCATCCGTTCGGATGCGCTCCGCCTCCCCCGGGAACGGATTCGGAGGTGACCCGCAGGTCGTGCTACTGTTTTGCATGTCGGAAGGGGCGCCCACCGGGTGGCCCGATCGAAGAACCGCGAAGACCACATGGTACCGAGCGGATCGGCTGATCGACCGGCAAGCGGTGAAAACACCCATGCGCGGGTGGCGGAATAGGCAGACGCGCTGGATTCAGGTTCCAGTGCCCGAAAGGGCGTGGGGGTTCAACTCCCCCCTCGCGCACAGCGAAGCCCCGCAGATCTTCGGATCTGCGGGGCTTTTTTGTTTCCCGGCACCGGCAGGGCGGCGGCGGCCCGGGAGGACGGCCCCCGGTCCGGGCCGGACGCTCCCGGTCTCAGGAGGACGGCGCCGGGAGGTCGGCGCGGACCTCGAAGCCGCCGTCCGCGGTCGGGCCGGCGTCCAGCGAGCCGCCGAGCAGCTGGGCGCGTTCGCGCAGGCCGACCAGGCCGTGGCCGCCGCCGGGCAGGATCCGGTCGGGACGGACCGGCGGGGCGTCGTTGCGCACCTCCACCCGCAGCCGTCGCCCCCGGGCCCGGATCCGGACGTGCACCGCGGCCTGCGGCGCGTACTTGGTGATGTTGGTGAGCGCCTCCTGGACGGTCCGGTAGGCGGCCCGCTCGACCGCCTCCGGCCAGGGGCGGTCGCCCGGGGCCAGCTCGGTGTCGGCGGCCAGCCCGCTCTCCTCGATCAGCCGGGGCAGGTCGGCCAGCCTGGGCTGCGGGGCCAGTGGCGCACCGGTCCTCGGCCCGCCGGCCCGCAGTACACCGACCATCTGCCGCAGCTCCTCCAGGGTGCGCACGGACAGCTCGCGGATGGTCGACGCGGCGCCCGAGGCCGCCGGGTCGGTGGTGGACACCTGGAGCGCGCCCGCCTGGATGCTGATCAGACTGACCTGGTGCGAGACCACGTCGTGCATCTCCCGGGCGAGCCGGCCGCGCTCCTCGCTCAGCACCCGGTCGGCCAGCAGCCGGCTCTCCCGGGCCTGGCCCCGGGTGAGCTCGTCCAGCCGGCCCGCCAGCTCGCGCCTGGTCCGGGACAGCAGACCGGTGGCGGCCGGGCCCGCCGCGAGCATCACCGACTGGATGGCGTACAGCGCGGTGTCCCGGCTGGGCTCGAAGGACTGCTCGGAGAGCGGCCAGTGGAAGAACTCCACCAGGGCGAAGAGCGAGGCGCAGGGGAGCACCACCCGGGGGTGGGGGCGTTCGGCCGCCACCGTGTAGACGGCGGTGATCGGGGCGAGCCAGATGTCGTCGAGGTAGCTGCCGGGCATGGTCAGCAGCAGCACGGCGACCGGGTAGCGGCGCCGCCACAGCAGCGCCACGGCGGCCAGGACCGACAGCAGGGTCTGCCAGAGCGGGGCGCCGCGGGCCACCAGGGCGGCGTCCATCAGGGAGTAGACGGCGGGCAGCAGGATCATCAGCCAGGGCGCGGTGAGCCCGGCCGGAAGGCGTCGTGCGGGAGAGGGGTCGCTCATGCCCCGTCGCTCGGCTTCGGCCGGACCAGTCCGGCCCGGTGGGCGACGACGGCCGCCTGGACCCGGTTGGCGGCGCCGAGCTTGCCGAGGATCGCGCTGATGTGGTCCTTCACGGTGCCGGTGCCGAGGAACAGCCGGTCGGCGATCTCGGCGTTGGACAGCCCCTCGCCCAGCAGCGCCAGCACGTCCAGCTCCCGGCCGGTCAGGGTGCGGGCCAGGGCCGCCGCCTCGGCGTCCGGGCCGCCGCCGTCCACGTAGCCGCCGATCACGGTCCGGGTCACGGTCGGGGAGAGGATGTTGCCGCCGGCCGCGAGCACCCGGACGGCGTGCACCAACTGGTCCGGGGCGGTGTCCTTGAGGAGGAAGCCGGAGGCGCCGGCCCGCAGTGCGGTGCCGATGTGCTCCTCGGTGTCGAAGGTGGTCAGCATCGCCACGGCCGGCGGATCGGGCAGCGCCCGCAGCCGGCGGAGCACCGAGATGCCGTCCAGGTCGGGCATCCGGATGTCGAGCAGCACCACGTGCGGACGCAGCCGCCGGACGTACTCCTCGGTCTGCGCGCCCGAGCAGTCGCCGACCACCTCCAGGTCGGGGGCGGAGCCGACGATGAGGCCCAGCCCGGACCGGACCAGGATCTCGTCGTCCACGATCAGCACGCGGGTGGTGGTGATGGTCCCTCCTCGGTTCGGCGGACGGGCCGGGCCGGTCCGCATGACTGGAATCGAGAGTAGGGCCTGACCGGCGGCTTCGCCGGGCCCGGCCTCCCGGAGCAACCCCGCCGAACGGCGGGGGTGTGAATCCGCTGCCTGGTTCACGCGATTCTCACCGATCGTGGGGAACCATGGAATCGGCTGCCGTTCGGTCGGTCCGCGGCCGGGGTGGGTGGCCGGCCGGGCCGCGTGCGGATGCGGCCCACCATCTGATCGTTTGGAATTGAGCTGTGTCGTCCACTGTGAAGCCGGAGCCCTCCGCCGCCCCCACCGGATCCGGGTCCGGTGCCCTCATGGCGCGCTGGCGTCCGCGGGCCGCGGCGGCGACCGTCTGGTACCTGCGGCTGATCGCCCTGCTGAACCTCGTGGCCGTTCTCTCGGTGCCGTTCCGGGACCAGATCGAGACGCACAACGAGGGCGAGTACTTCACCCCCTACCTGATGACCACCGGACTGAGCAGCGCGGTGCTCTCGGTCTTCCTGGCGATCGCGATGCGGCGCCGCAAGCGGGCCGCGTGGATCTTCAACACGGCGCTGGCCGGCCTGTTCGCGGTGCTCTACCTGCTTGCCATGACGCTGCCCGGCGGAGGCTTCACCAAGCACCCGCTGAACTACGTCTCCACCGTGCTGACCTGCGGCTTCGTCCTGGCGCTGCTGGTCGGGCGGAAGGAGTTCACCTCCAAGGGCGACAGCTCCAACCCGAAGACCGCGGCCGCCACGTTCGTGCTCGGCCTGGGCCTCGGCGGGGTGGTCGGCGCGGCCCTGGTCGCCCTCACCAACAACCTGCACGGCGCCGCCGACTTCTGGGACATGTTCCGCTACTCGGTCGGCCGGATGATCACCATCGACCCGAGCCAGCACCTGCGCTCCGTCATCGACGCGCCGACCTGGGTGAACGCGGTCATCAACACCATGGGCGCGGTGCTCTTCCTGCTGGTCCTCTACGTGGCCTTCCGCAGCCCGCGGAACACCGAGCTGCTCACCGCCGAGGACGAGGAGCGGATCCGGGGGCTGCTGGAGAAGCAGGGCGACCGGGACTCGCTGGGCTACTTCGCGCTCCGCCGGGACAAGGCGGTGATGTTCTCGCCGAGCGGCAAGGCGGCGGTCACCTACCGGGTGGTCGGCGGCGTCTCGCTGGCCTCCGGCGACCCGATCGGCGACCCCGAGGCCTGGCCCGGGGCGATCGACGCCTGGCTGTCCGAGGCCCGCGAGCACGCCTGGGCGCCGGCCGTGATGGGCGCCTCCGAGGAGGCCGGGGTGATCTACGCCCGGCACGGGCTGGACGCGCTGGAGCTGGGCGACGAGGCGATCGTGGAGCTCGACGAGTTCTCGCTGGACGGCCGGGCGATGCGGGTGGTGCGCCAGGCGTACAACCGGGTCAAGCGGGCCGGCTACACGGTGCGGATCCGCCGGCACGAGGAGATCCCCGAGTGCGAGATGGCCGAGCTGGTGGCCAAGGCCGACCAGTGGCGCGACGGCGCGACCGAGCGCGGCTTCTCGATGGCGCTGGGCCGGCTCGGCGACCCGGGCGACGGGCGCTGCGTGATGCTGGAGTGCCACGACGCCGAGGGCGAGCTGAAGGCCCTGCTCAGCTTCGTGCCGTGGGGCGCGGACGGGCTCTCGCTGGACCTCATGCGCCGGGCCAGGGACACCGAGAACGGCCTGATGGAGTTCATGGTGATCGAACTCCTGCAGCGCGCCCGTGAGGTGAACCTGGCCAGGGTCTCGCTGAACTTCGCCATGTTCCGTTCCGTTTTCGAACGGGGCTCGAAGCTCGGGGCGGGCCCGGTGCTGCGGCTCTGGCGTTCCGTTCTCGGCTTCTTCTCGCGCTGGTGGCAGATCGAATCGCTCTACCGGGCCAACGCCAAGTACCGGCCGATCTGGGAGCCGCGCTATCTGCTGTTCGAGAAGAGCAGCGAGATTCCGCGGATCGGCATCGCCAGTGCCCGGGCCGAGGGCTTCATCACCGCACCGAGCCTGCCCGCGCTGTTCCGTCGCCGGCACCAGGGGCCGTCCGGCACGGCCCCCCGGGTGGCGGCGGCGGCACAGGACGGGAAGGGGTAGCCCTCCGCCGGGGGGCGGAGGGGGCCGGGCAGCCGTCCGGGGGGATCTCATGGTTGTTTCTCCCCCTAGAGGATGACTCGGATCCGCACAATTGCCGATGTGGATTCGTTAACCGGCTTCTAATGTGGAGGTAGTCGAGAAGGCGCTTGCGCCAACGGGGATTCGGAGAACCGGTTGTGATGCGGAGGACCCACGCGGGGGGCGTGCGAAAGGGGCCGGTGGCTATTGCCAGAGAGGCCGCTGTCGCCGAGTGGGGAGCGCTGTTCGGGACGGTCCGGGAGCAGGTCGCGCGGAAGAAGTTCGCGGCCGTTCCACTGGCCACCGCGGCGACCTGTCTGATCCTGCTGTTCAGCATCGTCCAGCACCTTCCGGGTGGCGCGCAGTTCGTCACCCGGATCGGCGTGGTCAAGGCGGCGCTGCCGCTGGACGTCTCGCTGCTGCGCACGCCGCTGTCGCTGTACGTGCCGGCCCTGGACCTGCCGGTGTGGGGGGCGCTGGCACAGGTCTTCGTGGTCTTCGGCATCGCCGAGATCGTGCTCGGCCGGCGGCTGACCCTGGTGGTCGCCTACACCTGCACCCTCGCCGGGACGCTGTTCGCCCGGGTCGGGGTGGCGATCGGACCGGACCACGTCTTCGGCTTCCCGAAGTGGGTCGCCCACGTGCGGGACACCGGCCCCTCGGCCGCGGTGGTGGCGCTGGCGATCTGCATCGCGTTCCGCTGCCGGGCCTGGTTCACGGCCGGGCTGGTCGTGGCGGTGATGGTCGGCGAGGCGATCGTGCTGCCGAACCTGGCCGGGATGGAGCACGTGGTCGCGGTGATCGCGGCGCTGCTGATCGCCGTCTCGATGGAGGTGTTCGGGGACTTCTGGCCGCGGGTGCTGGCCGGGGTCGGCGCGGCGGCCGTGGTGGCGACGGCCACCGCCTCGCTGGAGGCGGCTGCGGCGGACGTCCGCCGCCGCACCCCGGCCGGCGCGGCCGTGCCCTAGGGGCCGACGAGCAGGACGGACACGGGAGCCCGCGGACCGGACGGTCCGCGGGCTCCTCCGCGTCACAGCGGCAGTTCGAACCAGACGACCTTGCCGACCGCCTTGCGGGCGGTGCCCCAGCGCTCGGCCAGCTTGGTGACCAGGGTGAGGCCGCGGCCGGTCTCGCCGAGCTGTTCGGCGGGCTCCAGCGACGGCAGGTTGTGGTTGTCGTCGCTGACCTCGACCAGCAGCTTGTCCACCCGGATCAGCTGGAGCTGGACCCGGTCCCGCGCCACCCGGACGGCGTTCGTGACCAGCTCGCTGACCAGCAGGACGACGGTGTCGCCGATCGACTCCAGGTGCCAGGCGGCCAGCTGCTCGCGGACCAGGGCACGGGCCCGGCCGACCTCGCGCTGGTCGACGGTGAGGTCCCAGGTGGCGACCTCGCTCGGCGCGACCCCGTCGAAGCGGGCCACCAGCAGCGCCACGTCGTCCTTGCGGTCGTCGGAGTGCAGCCGGTCCAGCACCACGTCGCAGGCCTCCTCCGGGCTCTGCCGGGGGTCGATCAGATTGCCGCAGAGCGCGGCCAGGCCCGCCCCTATGTCACCGCCCCGGACCTCGACCAGGCCGTCGGTGCAGAGCACCAGCATCGAGCCGTCCGAGACGTCGATGGTCTTGGCGACGAACGGCACCCCGCCGACGCCGATCGGGGCGCCGGCCGGGATCTCCAACAGCTCGCCGGTGCCGTCCGGGTGGACCAGGACCGGGGGCACGTGGCCGGCGCTGGCCAGCTCGCAGGTCCGGTTGATCGGGTCGTAGACCGCGTACAGACAGGTGGCGAGATGGTCGTCGCCGAGCTTGTGGGCCAGGTTGTCCAGATGGCGCAGCAGCTGGCCGGGCGGCAGGTCGAGCGCGGCCAGGGTCTGCATCGCGGTGCGGAAGCGGCCCATCGCGGCGGCCGAGTGGAGGCCGTGGCCCATGACGTCGCCGACCACCAGCGCGACCCGGCTGCCGGGGAGCTGGATCGCGTCGAACCAGTCGCCGCCGACCTCGGCCCGGGAGTCGCCGGGCAGGTAGCGGTGGGCGATCTGGACGCCGGGGATCTGCGGGGGACGGGTCGGGATCATCGAGCGCTGCAGGGTGGTGGCGACCCGGGACTCGGCCCGGTGCAGCCGGGCGTTGTCGAGCGAGAGCGCGGCCCTGGCGGCCAGCTCCTTGAGGGTGGCGGCGTCGCTCTCGTCGAACGGGGCCCGGTCGGGGAGCCGGAGCAGTTTGAGGATGCCGAGCACGGTGCCGCGGGCGGAGAGCGGCACGACCAGCATCGAGCGGCCGGACACCACCGGGACGAGCTCGGGGCCGCCGAGCGCGGCGGCGTACTCGACCGCGACGTCCCGGGTGACCACCGGGACCAGGACCGGCTGGTTCAGCTGGAGGGCCATGCCGGGCGGGGTGCGCCGGGGCATGGCGACCAGCGAACCCTCGGCGAGCACGTGGTCCCACTGGCCGGCGGACTCGTTGCGGGCCAGGGCGACCCGGCGCAGCATCGTGTCGTCGTCGGGGCGGGCCGCGGGCAGCTCGGAGTCGGAGATCAGGCCGTCCACGAGGTCGACGCAGGCGAAGTCGGCGACCCGGGGGACGAGCACCCGGCACAGCTCGTGGGCGGTGAAGCCGAGATCGAGGGTGGTGCCGACCTTGCCGCCGACCTCGTTGAGCAGGGCGAGCTGCTCGCCGGCGTGGCCGTTGGTCAGGAACGGGCCGAACCGGCCGGCCGGCGGTCCGGGCGGGGGCGCGGCGGCGCCGGGGACGGGGACGGGGACGGTGGTCGGCGGGGTCGGTGCGGTCGGCGGCGCCGGGTCGCCCGGGTGCAGCCGGTGTCCGTTGGCGGACGGGCCGACGGTGGTCTGCTCGATGGTGGTGCCTCCTCTCGGCGGGGCCGGGACGCCGCCGGCCGTGAGCTCGCCGCCGGGGCGGTCGGAGCGGGCGGCCCGGTCCGCGGCGGCCGGTGCGGCCGCGGCCTCGCGCTGGGCGGGCAGCGGCGCGGCCGGCGGGGCGGCGGGGCGGCGTCCGGGGGCGGACTGCTCGGGCGGGGCCGGCGGGCCCAGCCGGGCGGTGCGCTGCTGGGCGGTCGGGTAGCGGCGGCCGATCCCGGCCGCCGCGTGGGCGGTGCCGGCCGCCGGGTCGGCCGGGTGCAGCGGCAGCACGGTGCTCGGGTCCAGCCGCAGGGCGGGCAGTCCGCCCCGGGCGAGCGCGGCCAGCAGCGGTCCGCGGCGCTCGGCCGCGCCGGGCAGCACCGCGGCGAGCGTTCCGGGGACCGGCCGGCCGGCGGCGCCCAGCGCGGCGGAGAGCCGGTGGAAGCCGCCCAGGGCACCCGGGGCGGCGGCGAACGGCAGCAGCCGCTCGCCGAGCGCCAGCCGGGGGCCGGCGGTGCGCAGCGGGCGGGCGTCGGCGGCCAGGGCCAGCAGCCGGCCGGCCGGGCCCTCCAGCGGGTAGGCCCACCAGAGCACGTCCCGCAGGTGCTCCTCGCGGTCGACCACGGGCAGCTGCCCCGCCCAGGCGGTGCCGTCCGGGGTCAGCTCGGCGAGGGTGGTGAAGGTGTCGCGGCGGCGGCCGGTGCCGGCGGGCCCGGCCTGGCCCGGCACGCTGCGCGGCTCGGCGGCGGGCAGCAGGCCGGCGGCCGGCCGGTCGTGGACGGCCTCGGCGCGGTGTCCGAACAGCTCCTCGGCGGCCCGGCTCCACTGGGCGATCCGCCCCTCGCGGTCGACCAGCACGACGGCGAGCCGGACCAGGGCGACCACCCCCGACGGCTGGTCGCCCGGTGCGGTGCCGGGCTCCGGAGCGGTGCCCGTCGGACGCGGTGTGGAGTTTGGATCGTCCACCATGGATTCGGTCTGCTCCCGCCTGGCCGCCACGCCTGGAGACGGCCGGTTCTCCGGAGGAAGGCATGCTGTGCGGATACCAGCGAAGCACGGACCGGCCGGGACTCGATAGCGAAACGGGGAGATTCCTCGGTATCAGTTGCGTGTCACACGCCGTGCGCCCCTGCGCACTCCCCGTCCGGCCCGCAGGCCGGGCCGGGTCCGGGCGGTAGGGTCGCAGCACGGGCCCGGCCGGCCCCGCACCGGACAGCAGGAGACGGAGGCCAGAGGTGACCGCGCAGATCCCCGTCCGCTGGACGGATCCGCAGCAGGGGGAGCTGGAGGAGCGGGTCGAGGCCGCCGAACTCGCCTGGCTGACCATGGACGTCGACGTGCGGACACTGCGCGTCGAGATCGACAACTTCGCGCTGATCCACCACCAGCTGCTCGGTCCGCTCTACGCCCGGCTGGACGAGCTGGACGCGCTGCTGGCCGAGGCCGTGGCCGCCCGGACCGGGCTGCCGGACGACCTCCGGCGGGCCCACGAGGCGCGGCAGCGGGTGGACGACATGCCGGACCTGGACGCGCTGTTCGACAGCGTCCGGGCCCAGGAGGACACCCCGCCGCCGCCCGCGCCGGTCCGGGTCCGTCCCGGCCGGGACGCCCAGCGGATCTACCGCGAGCTGGTGCGCCGGGCCCACCCCGACCTGTCCACCGACCCGGCCGAGCAGGAGCGCCGGGCGGCGTTCCTGGCCCGGGTCAACGAGGCCTACGCGTACGGCGACACCGGCGCCCTGGAGGCGCTGTCGGCCGAGTGGTCCACCGCGCCCGAGGCTGCGCCCGCGACCGACTCCCCCGGGCGGCTCGGCTGGCTGCGCCGCCGGCTGGAGTGGCTGACCGGGCGGATCGGCGAGCTGGCCGCGGAGCAGGTCCGGCTGGAGCGCAGCGCGATGGGCGAGCTGCTGGCCCTGGCCCCGCAGGACCCGGACGGGCTGCTGGCCGAGCTGGCCGAGCAGCTGCTGGCCAGGGCCGCCGCGCAGCAGGCCGAGCTGGAAGGGCTGCTCGGCGGCCGTCCGGTGGGGGAGAATGGCGGCGCCGATCCCGAAGCCCAGGAGAACCAGACGATGTTCGCGCAGATCCCCACCATCGACGCCGCCGCCGTGCCCGCCGACGCCGCCCTGCTGGACGTCCGGGAGCAGGACGAATGGGACGCCGGACACGTGGCGGGCGCCCTGCACATCCCGATCGGCGAGGTCGTCGCCCGGCTCGGCGAGCTGCCGGAGGAGAAGCTCTACGTGCTCTGCCGGGTCGGCGGGCGCTCCGCGCAGGTCGTCCAGTACCTGGTGCAGAACGGCCGGGAGGCGGTCAACGTGGACGGCGGCATGTACGCCTGGGACGGTGCCGGGCGCCCGATGGTGAGCACCGGCGGGCAGGACGCCTTCGTCCTCTGAGGCAGGTCCCGGAGCACGATCCGGAGCCACGACCCGGGCCGGGTTCTGGACCAGGACCCGGGCCATGCCTCGGACCAGGCCTTGAACCATGTCTTGGACCAGGTTCCGGGCCGGGGCCCGGGGAACGGACGACCGGGGGGATCCGTCCGCCCCGGGGAGTAGGGCAGGATGGGCGCGCGACCGGGCCGGCGCGGTGCCGGCCCCACCCGTCCCCGGGGGAGTTCATGGCCGAGAGCACGGACCCGCCGCCCGTCCGCCGGCCCTGGTCGGCGCCCGCGCGGGTCGTCCTGGGCGCGGCCGGAGCCCTGCTGACCGGTGCCACCGGGCTCTTCCTCGGCGCGGTCTTCCTGCACGTGGCACCCGCCAATTCGCTGTCCCGGGAGTACCGGGAGCAGGTGGACGGCCTGATCTATCCGGAGTTCGAGCAGAACTGGAAGCTGTTCGCGCCCAATCCGCTGCAGCAGAACGTCGCCGTGGACGCCCGGGTGCGGACCGAATCGCCGGACGGGGAGGCGCGGATCCACGAGTGGGTCGGGCTGACCGCTCAGGACATCGCCGCGATCCGGGGCAATCCGGCGCCCAGCCACGCGGACCAGAACCTGCTGCGGCGCGCGTGGGACTTCTACGACGGTTCGCACAGCGCCCAGGACGAGTCGGCGACCAATCCGCGCGGCACGCTCGCCGAGGAGTACCTGAAGCGGATCGCGGTGCAGCGGATCGGCCCGAGCGTGGACGGTCGGCCGGTGGTGGCGGTCGAGCTGCGGGTGACCAGTACGACGGTCGCGCCGCCGGCGTGGAGCGGGGAGGCGGCGCCCGGCGCGCCGAAGGTGCGGGAGCTGCCCTGGTGGCCGGTGAAGGCCGGGGACCTGCGGGGGCTCCGGTGAGCGCGGCGGTGCCCGGCGGACCGGGCGACACGACCGGCGTGACCGACCCGGCCGGGGGCGTCGAGGTGGCCGGTACGGCCGGGGTCGTCGACGCGGCCGGTACGGCCGGGGGCGTCGGTCCGGCCGGGGCGGTCGACGCAGCCGGGGACGCGGCCGACGCGGCGGTGGCGGCGGCGGTGGTGGCCGGGATCCCCCGGCAGCCCGGCCCGGAGACGGCCGGCCCGCCCGCCGGCGTCCGTCGGGCCGGGCCGGCCGGGCTCGCCGGGCGGGCGGTCGCGGTGTTCACCGGGCGGGTGCTCGGGCGGTACCAGGCGGCGACGGTGCGGATCGGCTTCGGGCTGGTCTGGCTGGCGTACCTGCTGCGGGAGTGGCCCAACCGGCGGCTGCTGTACGGCGACACCTCGCCCTGGTCGGCCGACCTGGCCCAGCGGCTGCTGGCCGACAACGGGGCGCTGACCGTGCTGCCCTGGTTCGGCGGTCGGCTCTGGTTCGAGCTGGTCTACCACCTGGCGGTGCTGGCCGCGCTGGCCGTCCTGCTCGGCTGGCGGACCAGGGCGAGCACGGTGCTGTTCCTGGTCACCGTGCTGTCGCTGCAGAACCGCAATGTCTTCCTGGGCGACGGCGGCGACAACATCGTCCACCTGATGGCGGTCTACCTGGTCTTCACCCGGTGCGCCGAGGTGTGGTCGCTGGACGCCCGCCGGGGCGGCTCCGGGCGTGGCGGGGTGCCGCTCTGGTCGCTGCTCGGCGGGCTGCTGCTGGTCTGTCAGCTGGGCGGCTTCGCCGGGACCAGCCTGGCCTGGACCACCCCGGGGTTCCCGTACGTCGGCTGGGCGCCGCTGTTCTGGGGGCTGTGGGCGGTGGCCGGGCTGTGGTGGCTGGCCGGCCGGCTGGCGCCGGAGGGCGAGACCCGGGCGGTGCTGGACGCGCTGGCGACCATGGTGCACAACTGCGCGATGCTGGTGATCGCCGTCGAGGTGGTGCTGATCTACGCCACGGCCGGCTGGTACAAGGTGCAGGGCTCGCGCTGGCAGGACGGCACCGCGCTGTACTACCCGCTGCACCTGGACTACTTCACCCCCTGGCCGGGCCTGTCGGGGCTGGTCGGCGGGGCGCTGCTGCCGGTGTTCCTGATCTCCTACGGGACGGTGCTGCTCCAGGTCGGCTTCCCGTTCACGCTGGTCGACCGGAGGGTCAAGAACGCGCTGCTGGTGGTGATGATGGCCGAGCACGTCGGGATCGCCGTCCTGCTCGGGCTGCCGGTGTTCTCGCTGGCGATGATCGCGGCGGACGCGGTCTTCCTGCCGACGGCGGCGCTGTGCTGGGTCGGGGCGCGGGTCGCGCGGATCCGGCCGCGGAGGGCAGCACTAAGCTGACCGTTATGTCCTGGTTCGCCGCACTTCGAGACACCGCGCGGACCGGACTGACCGTCGACCGGGCGCTCACCGATCCCAAACGGGCGGTGCGCGGGGCGGTCGCCGTCGCCCTGGTGCTCTTCCCGACCCTGGCCCTCGGCGGCGCCCGCCTCGCCACCTCGGCGGCGATGGGCGCGTTCATCGCCGGCACCGCGACCTTCCAGCGCAGCTTCCGCCCCCGCGCCACCCTCGCCGTCGCCGCCGGTACCGGACTCGGCGTCAGCACCTTCCTCGGCTACCTCGCGGTCGGAGTGCCCGGGGCCTTCCCCGTCCTGCTCGCCGTCTGGGCCTTCGGCGCCGGACTCGCCTGGGCCGTCGGACCGACCGCCGGAATCGTCGCCGCCAACACCCTCTCGGTGATGCTGATCGTGGTCCAGCTGCCCGTCAGCCCGCTCACCGCGCTCGGCCACGGACTGGTCTGCGCGCTCGGCGGCGTCGTCCAGGCCCTGGTCATCACCGTCTGGCCGATCGGCAGCTGGACCGCCCAGCGCGAGGCGCTCGCCGACACCTACGCCGAACTCGCCGACTACGCCCGGCGGCTGCGCCAGGACCCGACCGCGCACATCGACCCGGCACCGTTCATGACGGCCCGGCACGCCGCCGCGCTCACCCCCTGGCAGGACCGCAACCGCCCGCCCGAGCTGCGCGGCCTGCGCGGCCTCGCCGAACGCATCAGGCCCACCCTGGCGGCCATCGCCGACCCCAAGGTCGGCGCCCCCGCGGAGGGCCCCGAACGCGACCGGGCCCGCGAGGTCCTGGCGGCCGCCGCCGAGGCGATGGACGCCCTGGCCCGGGCGATCCGCACCGGCGACCCGCTCCGGCTGCCCTCCTCCGCCCCGGCCCTCACCCTCGTCGCCCGGACCGAGGGACCGGAACTGCGCGGCGCCGCCCGCCGCGCCGCGCGCCGGCTGGCCGGGCTGCTCCGCGGCGCCGCCGACGCGCTCGACCGGGGCGCCGAGGACACCATCGACACCCCCGTCGTCCAGCCCGGCGGGACGCTGCGCAAACCGCCGCTGATCCGGATGCTGCCGACGGCGCTGCGCGCGGTGCGGCGGCAGTTCCGGCCGCACTCGGCCGTCTTCCAGCACGCCGTCCGGCTGGCCGGAGTGGTCACCGCGGCCTATCTGCTGGCCCGGCTGGTCGGTTTCGAACACGGCTACTGGGCGCCGATGACCGCCGCCATGGTGATGCGCCCGGACTTCGCCCAGACCTACAGCCGGGGCGTGGCCCGGCTGGCCGGGACGGCGGTCGGGGTCGCGGTCTCCACCCTGGTGGTGCAGCTGGCGCGGCCCGGCGAGTGGGTGCTGGCCGCACTCGCCGTGCTCTCGATCGGCGGCGCCTATCTGGCCTTCCGCACCGGCTACGCCGTGGTCACCGCCTGCATCTCCTCCTACGCCGTCTTCCTGCTCGGACTCCAGGAGGGGAACCCGCTGGTCACCGCCGTCGAACGGGTCGGCCTCACGCTGCTCGGCGGCTCGCTGGCCCTGTTCGTCTACGCGCTCTTCCCGACCTGGCAGACGGCCAGGCTCGGCGAGCGGCTGGCCGAGTGGCTGGCCGCCGCCGGTCGGTACACGGCCGAGGTGATCGCCGTCTACGAACGGCCGGCCGCCCCGCGCGGGCGGGAGGTGCGCGGGGCGCTGCTGGACTCCCGGGAGGCGCGCTCGGAACTGCTCCAGGCGATGCAGCGGGCCGACGCCGAACCCGGTCGGCACGCCTCCGGCCTGCCCGGGGTCAGCCGCCGCCAGCTAGACCGGGCCCGGGCGGCGGTCGGCCACCTCGGACGGGTCGCCGTCCTGCTGGAGGCCCACCTGCCCGGGCCCGACGCCGAGCCGGTGCCGGGCGCGGCCGAGTTCGCCGAGGAACTGCGGCTGGCCACCGCGCTCTCGGCGGGCGCGCTGCTGACCGGGCAGCCGGTGGACTTCGGCGCCGTCCGGGAGGCCCAGGAGCGGCTGGAGCGGCGGCTCTCCGACGCGCCGCCCGGGGTGCAGCGGGACGTGGTGAGGGCCGGGACCAGACTGCTGCTGCAGGCGCTGAAGGACCTGGAACGGGCGCTGCGGGCCGGCGGTACGGCGGGAGCCGCCGGGCGGCGCGAGCCGGAGCCGACGGGACGTTAGGCCGGGTTCCGGTCGTCGGCTCGCGCCGCCCCGCCGTCAGGAGGCTGCTGCCGCCGCCTCCAGCCAGTTGGCGAACTCGCACGCGAAGTGCCACTGATGACCGGTCGACAGCTCGACCGGGGCCGCTGCCGGGAACTCGACGGTGAGCCGGATCCGCAGCCCCCGGGGGGAGTCGGCGAACTCGTGCATCACCCGCAGCACCTCGGAGCCGTCCGCGAGGTGGCCGGTGCCACCGATCCGGACCGGGTACTCCGGGGTCGCCGGGGTGGGGTGGAAACGGAGGTGGAAGCGGAGCGGCCCGGCGCCCACCGTCTCGATGATCTCGACCGTTCCACCGGTGGAGTCGGCCAGGTAGTGCTCCGGGTTGGCGGCCAGCAGGGCGGCCCGGTCGCCGGCCCGCAGCCGGCCCTGCCACCAGGCGAGGAAGGTCCCGGCGTCGATGCCGGTGGCGGTCAGCTCGGTGACGGCCGCACGCCACCGGCCGCCGGAGAGCCGCAGCCAGTCGACCGTCGCGGCGCCGGTCGCGGCGGTGTCGGCGGCGAGCAGCTCGCGGACGCGGTCGTCGCCGAGGCGCTGCTTGAGCAGTCGCAGGGCGGCCCGGGAACGGTCCAGCTCCCAGGCGAGGACGGCCGGGCGGTCGTACCCGGTGCCGTCGATGTCGATGTGGATGGCCGGCGGTGAGGTGGTCGTCATGGCGTCGCTCCTCGAAGGGGTGCCCCGCTAAGCGGAGAGAATTTCTCCGTCTCGCTGGACGGTAGCATAGGAGGAGAAAATTCCTCCGGTTAAGGGCTGGCGATGAGAGCGGACGCGGAACGCAGTCGACGCAGGATCCTGGACGCGGCCTGCGAAGTGTTCCTGGAACGCGGCCCCGACGCCCCGCTGGACGCGGTGGTCCGCCGCGCCGGCGTCGGCCCCGGCACCCTCTACCGGCGCTTCCCCGACCGGGAGGCCCTCGTCCGGGCCCTCGTCACCGACCTGCTCACCCGGCTCGCCGCGGCCGCCGACCGGGCCCGGGAGGACGAGCCGGACCCGTACCGCGCTCTGCGCCGCTTCGTGCACGCCGCCGCCGACCTGCGGATGGGAGCGGCGATCGTCGTGCTGCTCGAACGGCTGGTCGTCGACGGGGAACTGGCCGCCGCCCGCTCCCGCGCGGTCACGGCGGCCGGAGAACTGCTGCGCGCCGCCCAGGACGCCGGCCGACTCCGCGCGGACGTCGGCACGGGCGACCTGGTGCTGCTCTGCGTCCGCGTCTCCCGCCCGCTCCCGGGCGGTCTGGCCGCACTCGACGCCGACGGCACACTCGTCCACCGGCACCTGGACCTCGCCCTGGCCGGGCTGCGGCCCGGAGCGCCCGAGGAGGACAGCGGCGAACCGCTCACCTTCGACCAGGTCATCACCGCCGCCGGCCGGCCGGGCGAACCCGAGGTGGCAGAGTGGGCGGGATGAACGAGGAACAGCTGCGCGCCTGGCGGACCGGCGCCGAGGAGCCGGGCGCCGTCCTGCTGGACGGCTTCCACCCGCTGAAGCACGCACTGCGGTTCGGCGGCGCCGTCCGGCAGGTGCTGACCGCCGACCGGGCCGCACTGCTGGCACTCGCCGCCGAACTGGCCCCGGACGTCGCCCCCGCGCTGGACGCGCTGGCCGTCGAACTCCCGGAGGCCGCGCTGCGCACCCTCGCACCCCGGCTGAGCCCCACCGGGGTGGTCGCCCTGGCCGTGCGCCCCACCACCGCGGCCAACCGCGCCGCGCTGGCCGTCCGGCCCCGGCCGGCGCCCGTCGTGCTGCTGGAGAACCCCCGCAACCTGGGCAACGTGGGCGCCGTCATCCGGCTGGCCGCCGGCTTCGGCGCGGCCGGCGTGGTCACCACCGGCGAACTCGACCCGTGGCACCCCGCCGTGCTCCGCGGCAGCGCCGGCCTGCACTTCGCCACCGCCGTCGAGCGGCTGACCCTGCCGGAACTGCCGGCCGGTCCGCTCCACGTACTGGACCCCGAGGGCACCGACATCCGGGAGACGGCCTTCCCGGACGACGCGGTGCTCGCCTTCGGCACCGAGCGGCACGGCGTCTCGGCGGAGCTGCGGGCCCGGGCCGACCGGCTGGTCGCGGTGCCGATGCGGCCCGGGGTCTCCAGCTTCAACCTGGCGACCAGCGTGGCGATGGGGCTGTTCCACTGGATGTCGGGGCGCCCGCCCGGCGCCGGCGGCGTCTGACCGGCCGTCCCCCGCCCGGCACGGGAGCCGGGCGGGTCAGGAGAACAGCAGCCGCCAGGTGTCCGGCCCGGGGTAGCCGTCCGCCTCCGCGCCGCTCCACCCCAGGGACTCCTGGAACGCCCGGACAGCGCTCCGGTCGGCCTCCGTCCAGCGCGGTCCCGGGCCCTCGGCGTAGGCGTCGCCGAAGCCCCTGCGGACCAACCGGGCGCCCAGCCGCTCGACCTCCTCGCCCACCGCGCCCGGGCCGAAGGCGCCGAGGCCGGGGAAGGCCGGCGGGACGCCGTCCGGCGAGGAGGCGGGCGGCGGCGGGGGGAGCGGGGCGGCGCCGTCGATGTTCCGGCCCTTGCCGTTCACCAGGTAGTCCCAGGTGTCCTTGCCCGGGACCCCGTCCGCCTCGGCGCCCCGCCAGCCCTGCGCGAGCTGGAACGCCTCGGTGGCCTGCCGGTCCGACTCGCTCCAGCGCGGCCCCGGCCCCTCGGTGTAGAACCGGCCCCCGCCGCGTCGCACCAGCATCTCGCCGAGCCTGGTGACATAGGCGTTGTCCGCTCCCGGCCCGAACTTGTCGGCCCCCGGGAACGCCGCGGCCCCGGCACTGTCACTGCTGTTCCCGCCCGTGGTCAGACCCTTGTAGCGGTAGGGGACGTAGGTGGCCGAGTTGGACCAGTAGGCGTACGGGGTCGCGCGCCTGGTCGCCCCCGGGGACGTCTGCTCGTACGCCAGGTAGCGGGTGCGGGTGGAGTCCGTCCAGCCGCCGAAGACGGTGACGTGCGAACCGCTCCGCGGGCTGGCCGGATCGTTGTGGATCAGGACGTCACCGGGCTGGAGCTCGGCCTTGGTGATCCGCTCGGCGAAGTCCGTCAGGGTCCAGGTGGTCTGGCTGCTCCCGAGCCCCCACGCCATCGAGACGAAGCCGGAACAGTCCTGGCGGTACCCGTCCGACCAGTAGCGGCTCATGCTGTACGGGACCTTCTGGTCGACCCAGCGCTGCGCCCGTTCGATGATCGCGGCCCGGGTGACCGGCTGGGCGTCGGCGGTCCGGTCGTCGGCGGCGCTCTGACCGTAGAGGCCGCCGACCTCGCCCTGCGGGGTGTCGCCGCGGGGGGTGGACGGGCCGCCGGGGGTCGGGGCCGGGGCGGGCGCCGCGGTGGCGACCCCGGCCGTGCCGCCGAGCGCGGTGCCGACGGCGGCCAGCAGGACGGCGGCCCGGCGGCGGACGCTGCGGGCCGCGGCGTGGCCGCCCTCGTGCACCGGTGCGGCGTGCAGCCGGGCGCGCCGGCGGGCGCCGCAGCCCCCGCATATGCAGTCCTCGTCCGGTTCGACCTCGTCGAACCGGAGCAACGGGGCCGTTCGGCCGGTTGTGGTCATGCTCCGCCTCCTTCTCCTGGGGAGGGAGGTGTCCGTCGGGCCGCTGACGGCGCGACAGCACGGTCCTCTTCCAGGGCGACACGGGGTGTCGTCCGGACAAAAGTCCCAAAGCTGACACCTGGTCGGCGCGGTGGGCTGCTCCGCGCGGGTGACGGTCGCCGGGGATCCCGGGCGTGGCGCGGAGAGGGCGTGCTGTCGGCGCGGGGTGCGGGCCCGGTGGTCCGCCGGGCGTCGTGGCGGGCCGGGTTGGCTGTCCGTCGGTCCGCCTGTCCGTCAGCTGACGGGGCGTGCGGAGGCGGGCGGATTGGCGGGCGAGTACTCGGGTTCGCTCCAGCTCAGCGGGGTGGCGTCGGCCAGTTCGACGACGCCGGTGACGGTCAGGTCGACCACCCGTTCGGCGCCCGGCAGGCCGGCGGCGGCGGGGCCGGACCAGTCCGTCCTGGCTTCGCCGGTGATCAGCAGCGCGCCGCCGGTCTCCCAGTCCGGGACGAGCAGTCCGGCCCGCGGGTCGAACTCCAGGTTGCCGAGGGTCATGAACATGTTGTTGCCCGGGTAGTCGGGCCAGCGCAGCCGGTCCGGACCGAGGACCCGCAGGAAACCCGGGTTGCCGCCGCGGTGCGAGGCGTCCGTCCGGCCGTCCGGGCCGGCGGTGGCGACGAAGAAGGTGTCGGCGGTGCTCACCAGCAGTTGCTGGGCGGTGCTCAGCAACGGACCGGCCGCCACCCGGCGCGGGGCGCCGGCCCCGGGGCGGTCCACCGGGTGGCGGCGCTGGATGTACTTCGGGCAGTTGGCGTAGACCTGCTCGGCGGTGATCACCAGCCCGCCCCGGCCGTCCGGCGCGGAGCGGCCGTTGACCCGCATCCGGCGCCGGGCGGCCGGGTCCAGGGCCACGGTGCCGACCTCGGCGGGGCGGGCCAGGGCGGCGGCCAGCGGGTCGTCCCCGGCCGGGTGGGCGGCCACCGTGACCGTCCGCTCGTCGGGGGCCCGCAGGAAGCCGGCCGGTCCGCCGAGCTGGGTGGCCCAGAGCCGGCCGTCGGTGTCGGCCGCGCCGACCACCAGCATCCGCCGCTCGGTCAGGAAGCGGGCGGCGACGGCGGGGACGGTACTGCCGACGGCGCGGCCGGAGTGGTCGGCCCGGTCGGTGCGGCCGGCCCGGGCCTGCACGGCCCGTTCGCCGGGGTGGTAGGGGGTGTCGGTGCCGGTGCCGGTCATGACGGGTGCCTCCCTCGGGATCGGGCGGTACGGCCTGGCGGTGTTCGCGGAACTCTTTGCGAAGTGGCACTTTGCAAACACCTGTGGGGACTTTGCAAAGTGGCACTTTGCAAAGTTTCTAGAAGAACCCGCAGGTCGGGGCGGTGGCGGTGGGGGCCTCGGCGCCGGTTCCGTCGACGCCCGCCGGGGTGTAGATCTCCAGCCGGATGCCGTCGGGGTCGGTGAAGAAGATCCCGCCGGAGGCGGCCCCCTCGCGGTGCGGGACGACGCCGTCGTAGGCGAAGGAGGCGCCCAGCTCGCGCAGCAGGGCCTCGGCGGCGCGGACCTCGTCGAGCGAGTCGACCTGGAAGGAGAGGTGGTGCAGCCCGGGGGCGGCGGTGGCGAAGGTGCCCTCGCTCTGCTGCCAGAGGGTGAGCACCGGGCGGCCGTCGCGGCCGAGGAAGGTGTAGCGGTGCTCCGGGTCGGTGCCCTCCGCGACCGGCTCCAGTCCGAGGACGCGCCGGTAGAAGGCGGTGGAGCGGTCGAGGTCGGTGACGTTCAGGCCCACGTGGCCGGTCTGCAGGGTGCTGGTGATGGCGCTGGTGCTGGTGCCGGACATGCCTGATCACTCCCGTGGCCAGGGCGCCCCGAGGCGCCGCTGTCTAACCGTTATTAGCGACCATAGGGGTTAGTCTTGAGAGAGGTCAACCGGTGCGGGTGGTTTCAATGGTTAGAAATTCCGGGCATGGCTATGCCATGACAAATACGGGAGAACCGGGTGCCGAGGAGCGGGCGCGGGGGCGCCGGGCCGGGGTGCGGCTACTCCCACTCCCACCGGGCGCCGATGTGGCCCGGCTGCTGGTCGGGGGCGAGGATCTGGGCACTGGCCGAGGCGCCGATCCAGAGCTGCTCGCGACGGCGGTCGACGTCGGCGCCCGGGTCGCGGTCGTAGCGCTCGCAGTGCACCGGCACGGTCGCCGGGTCGAAGTGGACCTGGAGCACGTACTCGCGCACCGGGGTGGCGAAGCGGCGGCTGTACTCCGTCGTCTCGGCGCCGCCGGAGGGGATCTCGACCTCGTACTCGAAGACCGTGCTGTCGCCGAGGCCCAGCGGGCGGTCCAGCATCACCTCGCCGACGATCAGGCCGGTGTCCGGGCGGCGGCGCACCCGGCCGAGCCGGCCGTGCCGGACGCCGGTGATCTCCGGACAGCCGGTCGCCTCCTCGTCGGCCTTGTGCACCACCAGGCAGCGGGTCACCCCGGACACCGTGGCGCGGACCACCTGGCGCATCCGCAGCAGGTTGCCGCGCCGGTCGGCGTCCACGAAGTACGAGTCGTGGACCGAGAGCCGCTCCAGCTCGCCGGCCGGTGGGGCGTCCAGTTCGGCGAAGACGTCGGCGATCTGCTGCTCGCCCGGCCAGACGTCCTCCAGCCGCAGGTGGCTGGCGCCGGCACTGGCCGCCCAGCGGCCGCGCGGACGCGGCGGGCCGAGCAGCGCGGACAGCGTGGAGTGCGGCAGGCCGAGGAGTTCCTCCAGCAGGTGGACGGCGCGCAGCGAGCTGGCCCGCTCGGGCTGGCTGCGCCCGCGCCGCCAGTAACTCAGCGTCGTGACACTGACCCTGACGCCGCGTTGGGCCAGGGCGGCGCGGATCCGGTCCAGGCTGAGGCCGCTGGCCTCGATCGCGACGTGCAGGGTGTCGGCGAAGCCGCCGGTCGGGCTGGGGCGTCCCGGCGTCGGCGCGGGCGACAGCGGGGGTGCGGGCGCGGGCGGCCCGGGTGCGGGCGCGGCCGTGGCAGGGTGCGGCCCGACCAGTCTGAGCCGGGCGTCCTGGGGATGCTGTGAGGCCATGTGGTTACCTTCCCCACCGAGCGGGTGCGGCAGACCCGGAGCGGCGCCGGAACGCGCCGTCAACGGCCTCGCCGAGCTGTGGGGAACCCTATGCACGGTCGAGAGGCTACGTCATCAGTCGTGCGTATGACAGTGGTCACGGGCGGTGCACCGCCAGGTTAGCGATCTTGAAACAGTGCGGAAACACACGGACCTCCTCCGGGCCGGGTGGTGCGTTCCGGACCGGTGGCGGCAGGTTCCGGCCACGGGTCCCGGGGCGGGGGCCCGACGTAGACTCGGGGACCGGCCTGGGGCGAGGGAACCGGCCGGGAGCGAGGGAGCGCCGATGACCGAGCGGACAGCAGACCCGCGGGACCCGCGCCCGCTGCTCGGCGAGCCGCTCGCGCTCGACCTGCTGAACACGCGGTGGGCCGGCGAGCCGGTGAACGATCTGCTCGACGGGCCGGACGGCTTCGCGATCTGGCTCTCCACGGCCGGACTGGCCGGTCGCTGCCCGGCGGACGACGCGGGGCTCGCTGCCCTGCGGGAGGCCCGGGAGGCGCTCCGGGCGGCCGTCCGGGAGCTGGACGCGGGCGGGCTGCCCGGGGCCGGGTCGCTGGCCGGGCTGGACGCGGTGCTGCGGCACGGGCGGATCCGGCGGGAGGCCTCGGCGGCCGGGCCGGTGGACCGGGTCGAGGTGGACGAGCCGCGGTGGCTGGCCGCCTGGCTGGCGGTGGACGACTTCCTGGGGCTGCTGGCGCAGGGGCCGGCGCGGATCAAGAAGTGCGCGCACGAGGCGTGCATCCTGCACTTCTTCGACACCTCGCAGAACGGCCGGCGCCGCTGGTGCCGGATGGCCGTGTGCGGGAACCGGGCCAAGGCGGCCCGCCACTACGAGAAGGTGCGGCCGTAGCCCCGTAGCCCCGTAGCCCCGTAGCCCCGTAGCCCCGTGGCCCGGCACCGGGCCGGCGGGCCGGGTGCCGGGCCGGCGGGCCGGTGCCGGGCGGGCCCGGGAGGGCGCCTCTCCCCCGGGCCCGCGCGGGCGGCTCAGGCCTCGCCGAGCCATTCGGTGAGGGCGGCGCGCAGCTCGCCGGCGCCCGGGTCGACGGCGGCCCAGGCGGCGTAGCCGTCCGGTCGGATCAGCAGCACGGTGTCGCGCAGCTTGCCGTGCGGGTCGGCCGGGGCGACCGTGACCAGGCGCTCCCGCCACGGGTCGGCGGCCGCCACCTCGTCATTGCTGACCAGCACGAACCGGCCGGCCCGCAGTGCCTCGTAGAGCCGCTCCGGGGCGGCCGGGCCGTTCTCGCGGGGCGGTTCGAGACCGGTCAGCCGCAGGTCCGGGACCCGCTTGCCGACCAGCGGGTGGGCGTCCTTGGGCGCGGGGTAGGAGATGCCGAGGCCGGAGACGGTGCGGGCGCCCCGGTCCACCACGGCGTCGACCCGCCCGGCGACCTGGACCAGTGCCCCGCGCAGCGCCCGGGTGGCGGCGGAGTGCGCCATCGCGACCCGGATCATCGCGCCGGAGGCGCGCAGGACCGTCCGGCCGACGGGGTGCCGCTCGCTCTGGTAGCTGTCGAGCAGTTCGTCGGCGACCCCGTCGCGCAGGACGGCGACGAGCTTCCAGGAGAGGTTGGCGGCGTCCTGGAGGCCGGTGTTCATGCCCATGCCGCCGGCCGGGGAGTGGCAGTGGGCCGCGTCGCCGGCCAGGAAGACCCGTCCGGAGCGGTAGTCGGGGACCTGCCGCTCGTCGCTGTGGAAGGTGGAGCTCCAGCGGACGTCGTGCAGGCCGTAGTCCTCGCCGAGGGCGCGGCGGGTGATGTCGGCGAGCAGGTCGGGTCCGGGCTCGGTGCCGTCCGGGACCTTCTCGGTGCTGTCGTGGGCGAGCACGCGGTACCAGCCGTCGCCGAACGGCACCAGCAGCGCGAAGCCGGTCTCGGCGGCGCCGGCGGCGGTGCCCTCCTCGGGCTCGCGCTCCAGGCGGACGTCCGCGAGCAGGACGGAGTCGACCACCGACTCGCCGGGGAAGGGCAGCCCGAGCAGGTCGCGGACGGTGGAGCGGACGCCGTCGGTGCCGACCGCGTAGCGGGCCCGGTGGGTGGTGGTGGCGCCGTCCTGGAGCGTCTCGACGGTGACGCCGTCGGGGTCCTGCCGCAGGCCGGTCACCTCGGCGCCGCGCAGCACGGTCGCGCCGGCCTTCACGGCCCGGTCGTGCAGCAGCCGTTCGGTGTTGTACTGCGGCGTGAGCAGGACGAACGGGAAGCGGGTCGGCAGGTGGCCGAGGTCGATCCGGACCCGGTTGAAGGCCGTCAGCGCCTCGACCGGGCGGCCGGTGGCGATGAGGTCGTCGGCGAGGCCGCGGGCGTCGAGGAGTTCGAGGGTGCGGGCGTGCACGGCGAACGCCCGGGTGAGGTTGGACTCGGTGGCGCGCTTCTCCAGCACGGTGACGCCCAGGCCGGCGGCGGCGAGGTCTCCGGCCAGCAGCAGGCCGGTCGGCCCGGCGCCGACCACGATGACGTCGGTGACGGTCTGCTTCTCGGTCATGTGTCAGCTCCCGGTGCTCGAACAGCGGCTGGACGCCGTGCGTGGCGTTTCCCCGGCCCCCATCATCGCTTCCCGGGAGTGGCGTTGTGAATCTCCGGTCCCCGGCGCGTGGCCGGGGACCGGAGGGCGGGGCCACCGGGAGGGCGGTACCGGCCCGGTGGCGGCGGCTCAGCTGTGGCGGCGGATCTCCACGGTGCGGAACCGGTTGGCGACGAAGGCGCCGTCGCAGTAGGCGGAGTTGGCGGCCGGGTTGGCGCCGGTGCCGTGCAGGTCGGAGAAGGCGGCGGTCTGGTTGGCGTACACCCCGCCGGTGAGGTTGAGGGAGAGCGAGACGCCGGCGTCGAGGGCGGCCTCGACCAGGGCGGCCTCGACCTCGGCGGAGGTGGTGTAGGCGGCGGCGGTCATCGCGCCCTGGGTGCGGACGGTGTCGCGCAGCAGCTCGACGGCGGCGGCGGTGTTCTCGACCGCGACGGCGAAGGAGACCGGGCCGAAGCACTCGCCGCGCAGGACCGTGCGGTCGTCCGGCTTGTCGGCGTCCAGCTTGACCAGCGCCGGGGTGCGGACGGTCGCGCCCGGGAACTCCGGGTGCTCCACGGCCCGCGGGGCGAGGGCGAGTTCGCCGTACTCGCCGCCGGCCGCGGCGGCCGAGCGCTGGAGCACGCCGGGGTTGACCACGGCGCCGAGCACGCCCGCGGCGCGGGCGTCGTCGGAGAGCAGGCCCTCGATGGCGGTGGCGAGGTCGCGGACCACCTCGTCGTAGGACTTGGCGCCCTGGTCGGTGTCGATGCCGGTGCGCGGGACCAGCAGGTTCTGCGGGGTGGTGCACATCTGGCCGCTGTAGAGCGAGAGCGAGAAGGCCAGGTTGTTCAGCATGCCCTTGTAGTCGTCGGTGGAGTCGACGACGACGGTGTTCACGCCGGCCTTCTCGGTGTAGACCTCGGCCTGCTTGGCGTGCTCCTCCAGCCAGTCGCCGAAGGCGGTGGAGCCGGTGTAGTCGATCAGCCTGATCTCGGGGCGGACGGCCAGGGTGCGGGCGACCGTGCCGCCCTCGTGCTCGGCGGCCAGGCAGACCAGGTTCGGGTCGAAGCCGGCCTCGGCCAGCACCTCGCGGGCGGTCCGGACGGTGAGCGCCAGCGGGAGCACGGCCCGCGGGTGCGGCTTGACCAGCACCGGGTTGCCGGTGGCCAGCGAGGCGAACAGACCGGGGAAGCCGTTCCAGGTCGGGAAGGTGTTGCAGCCGATCAGCAGGGCCAGTCCGCGCGGGACGACGGTGAACTCCTTGGTCATCACCAGCGGGTCCCGCTTGCCCTGCGGCTTGGTCCAGCCGGCGCTCTCCGGCAGCCGGGTCTGCTCGGCGTACGCGTAGGCGACGGCCTCCAGGCCGCGGTCCTGGGCGTGCGGGCCGCCGGCCTGGAAGGCCATCGGGTAGGCCTGGCCGGTGGTGTGCATGACCGCGTTGGCGAACTCGTGCGAGCGGGCGTTGATCCGGGCCAGGATCTCCAGGCAGACCGCGGCGCGGGTGGGCGGGCCGGCGGCGGCCCAGGCCGGGCGGGCGGCGGACAGCGCGGCGATCAGGGCGTCCGGCCCGGCGTGCGGGTAACCGATGCCGAGCTCGAGGCCGTACGGGGAGACCTCACCGCCCACCGGGTCGCCGTCGGCGGGGTGGCCGGGGAGCTCGAACGGCAGGTTCAGCAGGGCCTCGAAGGCGGCCCGGCCGTCCGCGGCGGCGCTCTCGCCGTACGCCTTCGGGAACTCGGGGTAGGGCGACCAGTAGTCGCGCTTGGCGGTGGCGTCGACCGCGGCCGCCAGGGTGGCCCGGTGGCGTTCGACGAGTTCGGCGACGAAGGGGTGGGTGACCGCTGCGGACATGGTGTGCGCTCCTCAGAGGGGAGGACGGGACACGTCACAGAGTAACCGAACGATCGGTCGGCTCAAGAGGGCGAACGGGAACGGAGTGCCGCAGCGCACCGGGGGCGGGCGAAAACGCCGGGGGCGCGTCCGCAGCGGACGCGCCCCCGGGGCCGGCTGACCGGAGGGGTTACGGGATGCCCAGCTCGAAGATCACGTACCCGCCGTACCAGCCGGAGGCGACCGCCCCGAAGCCCAGCACCGCCGCCAGCACCGGCCAGCTCAGCTTCCGCATCGCCACCGCGAGCGCGATCAGCAGCGGGAAGGCCGGCAGCAGGTAGCGCGAGGTGTTGCCGAAGATGCCCAGGCTGCCGAGCACCGAGACGATGGTGGCCAGGGTGTACGCGGTCAGCACCAGCGGCGGGCGCAGCCGGACCAGCAGCACGATCAGCACCGGCAGGCTCAGCACGATCAGCGTCGCCAGCATGTCCGCCGTGTGGTACGCGAACGGGTAGTCGTTGCGGCCCAGCAGTACGCCGCGGATCGCGGCCCAGGTGCCCTGGCCCCAGTCGAAGTAGTGCAGCCAGGCGTCGTGCTGGAGGGTGAAGTAGCCGCCCCACTCGCCCATCCGCCAGCCCACCCAGCCGACGTAGCCGAGCAGCCCCAGCGGGGCCAGCAGCATCGCGGTCAGCGGGCGCGCCACCCCGCTCTCCCGCCGGTACAGCTCCACCAGGGCGGCCAGGCCGACCGCGCCGATCAGCGCCGCCGAGGTGGGCCGGTTGAGTCCCGCGACCAGGGTGAGCACCCCGGCCGCCACCCACTGCTTGGTCATCACGCAGTAGCAGGACCAGGCGGCCAGCGCGATGAACAGCGAGTCCGAGTAGAGCGCCCACTCGGCGCCCGACCCCGGGGCGATCGCCCACAGGCCGGCCGCGATCACGCCGGCGCGCGGCCCGGCCATCCGGTCCACCACGGCGTAGATGCCGGCCGCGGCGAACAGCGAGGCGACCACCGAGACGATCATCCCGGCCCCGTACAGGCCGAACGGGCTCACCTCGGAGACCAGCCGCATCAGGCCCGGGTAGAGCGGGAAGAAGGCCGCCGAGTTCTGCTCGATCGTGAAGCCCGGGACGCCGTTGGGCACGCTCACCAGTGCCGGGTGGTAGCCGAACAGGGCGACCTGCTGGTACCACCAGCCGTCCCAGCTGGCCAGCACGTCCCAGGGGTTGGCGCCGCCGCCGAACCGGGGGTGCTTCTCGAGGTAGTCGCCGGAGAAGGAGAGCAGCTTCATGAAGACGGTGAAGCCGACCAGCTTCAGGACGGCGTAGCACCACACGGCCGGGCCGAAGCGCAGCACGAGCTCCCGGGCGCGCTCGCGCCAGTCGGAAGCGGGCTCGGTCGTGGTGACGCCGCTACGCTGTTCGGGCAGATCGGATTCGACTGCCGGTATTGCGCTCATGCGACTTCCCCACCTGCTCGGCCATGGACGGATCGTCCGCCGAGTCTAGGGTCTGGCTCCGGGCTTTGGTGTGGACCAGGGCACCCGGGCGCGGTCGGGGCGGGGCGGGCGGGGATACTCGGGGAATGGCCGATCACACCCCGCGCACCGCCTACACCGTGGAGTCCCTGCTCGCGGTGACCGTCGACGTGTTCAACGAGCGCGGGTACGACGGCACCTCGATGGAGGACCTGTCGCGCGCGGCCGGGATCTCCAAGTCCTCGATCTACCACCACGTGCGCGGCAAGGAGGAGCTGCTCCGGCTGGCCGTCGGGCGGGCCCTGGACGGTCTGTTCGGGATCCTGGCCGAGCCGGGCGCGGTCCGGGGGCCGGCGGTGGAGCGGCTGGAGCACGTGGTGCGGCGGACCGCCGAGGTGCTGCTCGCCGAGCTGCCCTACGTCACCCTGCTGCTGCGGGTGCGCGGCAACACGGCCACCGAGCAGTGGGCGCTGGAGCGTCGCCGGGACTTCGACCACCAGGTGGCCGAGCTGCTGCGGGCCGCCGTCGCGGACGGCGCGCTGCGGGCGGACGTCGAGCCGCGGCTGGCCACCCGGCTGCTCTTCGGCATGATCAACTCGATCGTGGAGTGGTACCGGCCGGGCCTCAAGGCCGCCGACGGCGTCGCCGACGCGGTGGTCCACCTGGCCTTCGACGGCCTCCGGGCGCGGTAGCGCGGTTCCGCGGGCGGGCGCCGCGCCCGCAGGCAGTGGTCCCGTGGGGGCGGTCCCGCGGGCGGCGGTCCCGTGTGTTCCGGGCCGCCTCGCCCCGCTCCGGTCCCCTGCGCCGGCCCCCTCCGCGTCCCGCCGTCAGTCCGGCGGCACCTGGTCGGTCTCCTCGAAGACCAGCATGGTGCGGGTGCCGAGCACCTGGGGGATCGACTGGATGCGGTTGAGCACGAGCTCCCGCAGGGCGTGGTTGTCGGCCGTGTGCACCAGCAGCAGGACATCGAAGTCACCGCCGACCAGGGCGATGTGCGCGACCCCCGGCAGGGCCAGCAGCTGCTCCCGGACCGTCCGCCAGGAGTTCTGCACGATCTTCAGGGTGATGTAGGCGGAAGCCCCCTGACCTGCCCGTTCGTGGTCCACCCTGGCGGTGAAGCCGCGAATCACGCCGTCCTCGACCATCCTGGAGATCCGGGCGTACGCGTTCGCCCGGGACACGTGCACCCGCTCGGCCACCGAGCGGATGGAGGCGCGGCCGTCCTGCTGCAGGAGCCGCAGGATCGCCCGGTCGACCCGGTCGAGTCTGGACATCTGTTCAGCCGACATGACCCCCCACCCCCGACGATTGGACGCAATGCCACCAGTCGACCGCCACCCGGGCCGATTGTCCACCACCTTCGCACGCTTCTGGTCAAGATGAACAGACGACCGAACAATCGGTAGGGAGCCCCCGCGACCCCTGGAGGTGCCCCGAGATGACCGTTCTCGACCACAGACACCACACGGCCGTACCCGGTTGGCTGCCCGGGGCCACCGCCCCCCGCACCGACCCGGCCCCGCTGCTCCCGGACCCCGCCCCGGTCCGCGTCCTCGGTACTCCCGCGCTGGAGAAGCACGACCCCCAGCTGCTCCGCGAGCTGTACCGACGCCTGGTCGTCGGCCGCCGCTACAACCAGCAGGCCACCACCCTCACCAAGCAGGGCCGGCTCGCCGTCTACCCCGCCTCGACCGGGCAGGAGGCCTGCCAGGTCGCCGCCGCCCTGGTGCTCGAGGAGCGCGACTGGCTCTTCCCCAGCTACCGCGACACCCTCGCCGTGGTCTCCCGCGGCGTGGACCCGCTGGAGGCCCTCACCCTGCTCCGCGGCAACGCCCACACCGGCTACGACCCCAGGGCCACCAGGACCGCGCCGCTCTGCACCCCGCTCGGCACCCAGGGCCCGCACGCGGTCGGGCTGGCGCACGCCGCCCGGCTGAGCGGCGAACCGGCGGTCGCGCTGGCCATGCTCGGCGACGGCGGCACCAGCGAGGGCGACTTCCACGAGGCACTGAACTTCGCCGCCGTGCTGCAGGCACCGGTGGTCTTCCTGGTCCAGAACAACGGGTACGCGATCTCCGTCCCGCTCAGCGCGCAGTCCGCCGCCCCGACCCTGGCCCACAAGGCCGTCGGCTACGGGATGCCCGGCCGGCTGGTCGACGGCAACGACGCGCCCGCCGTGCACGCGGTACTGGCCGAGGCGGTCGAGCGGGCCCGCACCGGCGGCGGCCCGACCCTGGTCGAGGCGCTCACCTACCGGGTCGAGGCGCACACCAACGCCGACGACGCCACCCGCTACCGGACCGGGACCGAGGTCGCCGCCTGGCAGGAGCACGACCCGATCCTGCTGATGGAGCGCGCGCTGCGCGAGCTCCGGGTCCTGGACGACGACCTGGTCCGGGACGCGGCCGAGGAGGCCGAGGCGCTCGCCGCCCGGATGCGCGCCGAGTTCCACGCCGAGCCCGAACTCGACCCGATGTCCCTGTTCGCCCACGTGTACGCCGAGCCGACCCCGCAGCTGCGCGAGCAGGCGGCGCGGCTGGCCGAGGAACTGGCCGCCGAGGCCGAGGTGCAGTCCTGATGACGACCGCTGTCTCCCCCGCCGCCCCCGCCGCCGGGGCCCGCACCACGAGCATGGCGCAGGCGCTCAACACGGCGCTGCGCGACGCCATGCGCGAGGACCCGGCGGTGCACGTGCTCGGCGAGGACGTCGGCGCGCTCGGCGGCGTCTTCCGGATCACCGACGGCCTGACCGCCGAGTTCGGCCCCGACCGCTGCCTGGACACCCCGCTCGCCGAGGCGGGCATCCTCGGCACCGCCGTCGGCATGGCCATGTACGGACTGCGGCCGGTGGTCGAGATGCAGTTCGACGCCTTCGCCTACCCGGCGCTGGAGCAGCTGTTCTCGCACGTCGCCAAGATGCGCAACCGCACCTCCGGCCGGCTGCCGATGCCGATCACCGTCCGGATCCCCTACGGCGGCGGCATCGGCGGCGTCGAGCACCACAGCGACGCCTCCGAGGCGTACTACGCCTCCACCCCCGGTCTGCACGTGGTCACGCCCGCCACCGTGGCCGACGCGTACGGGCTGCTCCGGGCCTCGATCGCCTCGGACGACCCGGTGGTCTTCCTCGAACCCAAGCGGATGTACTGGGGCAAGGACGGCTTCGACCCGGCCGCCCCGGTCGAGCCGATCGGCCGGGCGGCGCTGCGCCGGACCGGCACCTCCGCGGTGCTGATCACCTACGGCCCCTCGCTGCCGGTCTGCCTGGAGGCGGCCGAGGTGGCGAAGGCCGAGGGCTGGGACCTCGCGGTGCTGGACCTGCGCACCCTGGTGCCGTTCGACGACGAGACGGTCTGCCGGGTGGTGCGCTCGCTCGGCCGGGCCGTGGTGGTGCACGAGGCGGCCGGCTTCGGCGGCACCGGCGCGGAGATCGCCGCCCGGGTCACCGAGCGCTGCTTCCACCACCTGGCGGCGCCCGTGCTGCGGGTCACCGGCTTCGACATCCCGTACCCGCCGCCGATGCTCGAGCACCACCACCTGCCCGGGGTGGACCGGATCCTGGACGCGGTCGCCCGGCTGCAGTGGGAGGACTGAGGATGATGCCCGTCGTGCGCGAGTTCACCCTGCCCGACCTCGGTGAGGGACTCACCGAGGCGGAGGTCGTGCGCTGGCTGGTCGAGGTCGGCGAGGTGATCGCGATCGACCAGCCGGTGGTGGAGGTGGAGACCGCCAAGGCGGTGGTCGAGGTGCCCTGCCCCTACGGCGGGGTGGTGACCGCGCTGTTCGGCGCGGTCGGCGAGGAGGTCCTGGTCGGCGCCCCGCTGGTGACGGTCGCGGTGTCGCCGGGCGAGGGCGAGCGGCCGCTCGCGGCGGTGGCGGCGGTGGAGCGGGCGGCGGCGGTGGAACGGCCGCTGGTCGGGTACGGGGTCGCCGAGCCGGCCCGGAGCGGACGGCGGCGCCGGGTCGGGGGCGGCGGGGCGTCGGCCCCGGTGGCTCCTTCGGTTCCGGTGGCCGCCCCGGTGGTGGCCGCACCGGTCCCGGCGCCGGTGGCCGCGGCGCCGACCGTGGTGCCGGGCGTGCCCGCGGTCATCTCGCCGCTGGTGCGGCGGCTGGCGCGGGAGCAGGGCGTGGAGCTGGCGGCGGTCGCCGGCAGCGGGCCGGACGGTCTGATCATGCGGGCGGACGTCGAACGGGCGGTCGCGGCCAAGGTCGCCGTGGCGCCCGTCGCCCCCGCCGCCGTCCCGGCCGTCGAGCCGGTGGGGACGGCCGGGCCGGTGCCCGCCGCGGCCGGGTCCGTCGTCCCGCTGCGCGGGCTGCGCAAGGCGGTGGCCGAGAAGCTCGGCCGCAGTCACCGGGAGATCCCCGCCGCGACCTGCTGGGTGGACGCCGACGCCACCGAACTGATGTCGCTGCGAAGGCAGTTGAACGCCGTGCCGGGGCCGAAGGTGAGCGTGCTGGCGCTGCTCGCCCGGATCTGCGCGGTCGGACTGGAGCGCTTCCCTGATCTCAACTCCAGTGTGACCGCGGACGGTTCCGGAATCCTGCGGCACTCGGCGGTGCACCTGGGCTTCGCGGCGCAGGGCGAGCGCGGCCTCGTGGTCCCGGTGGTGCGGGACGCGCAGCGCCTCACCACCGAGCAACTCGGCTCGGAGCTGGCCCGGTTGACCGAGGCAGCGCGGACCGGGGCGATCGCCCCGGCCGAGCTGACCGGTGGCACGTTCACCCTGAACAACTACGGGGTGTTCGGGGTGGACGGTTCCACCCCGATCCTCAACCACCCGGAGGCGGCGATGCTCGGGGTGGGGCGGATCGTCGCCAAACCCTGGGTCCACCAGGGCGAGTTGGCGGTTCGCGAGGTGACCCAGCTGTCGTTCACCTTCGACCACCGGGTCTGCGACGGCGGTACCGCGGGCGGGTTCCTGCGGTTCGTCGCGGACTGTGTCGAGCAGCCGGGCGTGCTGCTGCGGCGGCTCTGAGTCCGGGTTCCGTTCGGCGAAGTGTTCGCCCTGGGTGGTGGAACCGACACCCAGGGCGAGCGCGGCGGGGAGAGTAGCGCGTCCGGGGGGCGGGTGTCCGGGCTTCACGCTATTTGTCGGATGAGCACTTCGGGCATGCCACGCTTCCTGGGCGTCAACAGAGACAAGCCAGGTGGTGGCGTAGGCCGGCCGGAGGCGAAACGATTCTCTTGGGTACTCGAAACGTTGCGGTGAAGTCCCGCAGGACACTCCTGGTCCGTACCGGGCACGGCTCGGCGGCGGCCTCGGCCGTTCCCGGGCTGCCGGAGGCCGCGCCGGGCGGCGTACCGGACGCCGCGCCGGACGGCGGGCAGGGCGGCGGGCAGGGCGTCGCGCCGGACGCCGGTGCGGATGTCGGTGCCGGTGCCGCGGTGGGCGTCGTGGTGGACGCGGCGGCGGGTGCGGCGGCCGATGCCGCGGAGCCTCCGGTTCCGCCGGTTCCGCCCGACCTGCCGCCGGAGTCCGGTGCGGTCGGGCCTGCGCCCGTGGCACCCGGGCCGATCGCGTCCGGGCCGATCAGGACCGGGCCGGTCCTGCCGCTGGAGTCCGTGCTGTCCGTGGTGCCGGTGCAGTCCGTCCGGCCGGTGGTCCCGGTGCCGCCGTCCGCGCCACCCGCCCTCCCGGCGTCGATGGTCGTCCCGCCCAGGCCCGTCGAACCGCCCGCCGTCCCGGCCCCGCCCGCCGTTCAGACCCCGCCCGCCGTCCCGGCCCCGCCCGCAGCGGCGCTGGCGCCCGGTGGCGCCGTGATCGAGCCACTGTTCCCCAGCGCGCCCGGGCTCAACTGGGCCGGACCCGGCGACCAGTGGTCCCGCGCGTGGGTGCCGCGCGACCTCGGTGGGGCCGCGTCACCGGCCGCTCCGGCGACCGCTCCACCGGTCGCGGCCGCGCCGGCGGCCCCGCTGCCCGCCGCGCCGGAGGCCCGCGACGCCGCCGAACTGCCGCCCACCGCCAGGGACATCGAGCTCATCCGGACCAGCCTGGCGGTGGTCGAGCCGGTCGCGGACCGGGCCACCGCGCACTTCTACGCGCTGATCTTCCTCAGCCACCCCGAGATCAGGGCGCTCTTCCCGGCCGCCATGGACGTCCAGCGCGACCGGCTGTTCCGCGCCCTGCTGACGGCCGCCCGCAGCGCCGGGGACCCGGAGGGGCTGCGGGCCCACCTGGGCGCGCTGGGCCGGGGGCACCGCCGCTACGGCACACTGACCGGCCACTACGGCCCGGTCGGCGAGTGCCTGGTGGCGGCGCTGGCCAAGTACGCGGGCAGCCGGTGGAACGCCGAGACCGAACTGGCCTGGCGCCGGGTGTACCGGCTGGTCTCCTCGATCATGATCGAGGCCGCCGAGGAAGCCGCCCGCACCTCACCGCCCTGGTGGCAGGGCGAAGTGGTGGCGCACGAGCGCCGGACCCCGGACGTCGCGGTGCTCACCGTCCGCCCGGACCAGGCCTACCCGTACCGCGCCGGGCAGTACACCAGTCTGGAGACGCCCTGGTGGCCCCGGGTCTGGCGGCACTTCTCGTTCGCCTCCGCGCCCCGCCCCGACGGGCTGCTGACCTTCCACGTCAAGGCGGTGCAGGCGGGCTGGGTGAGCAACGCCCTGGTGCACCGGGCCGCGCCCGGGGACCTGCTGCGGCTCGGCCCGGCGGTCGGCGGGATGACCCTGGACGACACCGACGACGGCGACCTGCTGCTGGTCGGCGGGGGCACCGGGATCGCGCCGCTGCGGGCACTGGTCGAGGAGGTCGCCGGGCGCGGCTCCGGGGGCCGCTCGGTGGAGGTGTTCCACGGGGCGCGGACCTCCGCCGAGCTGTACGAGCTGGCGGCGCTGCGGGAGTTGGCGGAACGGCACCGCTGGCTGACCGTGCGTGCGGTGCTGTCCGGCCCCGGCGCCGGGACGGCGGAGTCCGCCGCCGCGGGCCTGCTCGCGGGCGAACTCCCGGAGGCGGTGGCCCGGTTCGGGCCCTGGACCGGGCGGACGGCCTATCTGTCCGGCCCGCCCGCGATGGTCCGCCGGACGAGCGGGGTACTGCTGCGGGCCGGGCTGCCGGCCGAGCGGATCCGGCACGACCTGGTCGGTGACCTGGCCGCGCCGTGAGCCGTCGGGTCGCGCCGTGGACCTTCGCGCCGTGGACCTTCGCGCCGTGGGCCGTGAGCCGTGAGCCGTCAGGCGAGGTCGGGGGCGAGCAGGGCGCGGACACCCTCGATGTTGGCGGCCAGATAGGCCCGCAGGGCCGGCGGCACCACATTGACCGAGGTCACGCCCTCGCGGGTGAACGGCACCCGCACCACCTCGTAGTCGCCGTTGGGCTCGTCCACCTCGGGGCCGTGCCGACGGTCGAGGTCCATCGAGGCGAGCCGGCAGACGAAGAAGTGCTGCACCTTGACCCCGTGCGGGTGGAGCAGGCTGCCGTCGTCGTGGTGGGTGTGGCTGATGGTGTCCACGAAGGCGTGGACCACGTCGACCACCTTGCCGCCGAGTTCCTCGTCCAGCTCGCGGTGCAGGGCTTCGAGCACGGTGCGGTCGCTCCGCTCGACACCCCCGCCGGGCGTGATCCAGTACGGGTGCGGTGCACCGGGGCGGGTGCGCCTGATCAGGACCAGCGAGGCCGGTCCGTACGGGTCGTTCGGATCCGTCTCCAGCACGATCGCCCGGGCGGTGCGCTTGACGACGGGGCGGGGCGGGGTGCGCATGCGACCTCCGGGGCTGGAGCGTTGTGCGGGAGTCTCCCGCAGCCCGGACCGGCCGAAACGCGCCCCGCCCCGGTTGCGTCCGTCCGGGGCGGGACGGCGCGTCCGGGGCGGGACGTGCGGGCGGGACGTGCGGGGCGTCGGTGTCGGCGTTCGCGGTCAGTCCTCGTCGAGGGCGAGGCTCAGGCCCCAGGAGACCAGGCTGATGATCAGCGCGCCGAACAGCGCGGACCAGAAGCCGTCGACGTGGAAGTCGAGGTCGAGCTTGTCCGAGGCCCACGAGGTGAGCCAGAGCATCAACGCGTTCACCACGAAGGTGAACAGGCCCAGCGTGAGGATGAACAGGGGGAGCGAGAACAGCTGCACCACCGGCTTGATCAGCCAGTTGACCACGCCGAAGACCAGCGCCACGGCGACCACCGTGAGCGTCTTGTGCTTCCAGTCGTCCCCGGTGAGCGTGATCCCGGAGACGATCCAGGCGGCGACCCAGATGGCCGCCGCGTTGATCAGTGTCTTGATGACGAAACCCTTCATGGGGCCAGCGTCCCAGGTCGGTCAAGGGGTGACGCGGCTCCGGGCGCCGCGGTGGTGTTGAATGCCGGTGGTTCGAGGTCCGTACGAGGAGGGTGCTCCCCGATGAAGCTGTTCCGACTGGACCGACTGGACGCCGAGCGCGCCGCCAACGACGGCGCGTACCTGCGCTTCCTGCGGGAGCCGCGGATGTCGGCCGGTCTCTACGCGCTCGCCCCCGGCGACACCGACACCCAGACCGCGCACGCCCAGGACGAGATCTACCAGGTGATCAGCGGCCGGGCCGAGCTGACGGTCGGGAACGAGACCGCCACCGTCGGCCGGGGCACCGTCGTCTACGTGCCGGCCGGCACCCCGCACCGGTTCCACCACATCACCGAGGAACTGCGGGTGCTGGTGGTGTTCTCCCCGCCCGAGGACTGAACCGCGGGCGCGGCGGACGGCCGGTTAGGGTCGGGTCATGAGCCTGAGCCTGACCGAAGAACTCTGGGCGGCGATCGAGCCGGTCTACGCCGAGATCCTCGACCACCCCTTCATCGCCGGCCTCACCGACGGCACCCTGCCGCGGGAGGCGTTCCGCCACTTCGTCGTGCAGGACTCGCACTACCTGCGCGACTACGCCCGCGCGCTGGCCGTCTGCGCGGCCAGGGCCCCGGGCGAGGAGGAGGTGCGCGCCTTCGCCGACGACGCGATCGGCGCGCTGGCCGCCGAGCAGGGCATGCACGCCGAGTTCCTGGACGCCTTCGGCGACACCGCCGAGGCCGCGGCCGCCGAGCCGGTGCTGCCGACCACCCGCGCGTACACCAGCTACCTGCTCGCCACGGTCTACGGCGGCTCCTTCGCCGAGGCGGTCGGCGCCGTGCTGCCCTGCTACTGGATCTACGCCCGGGTCGGCGAGCGACTGCTCGCCGAGGGCTCCCCCGACCCGCTCTACGCGAAGTGGATCGCCACCTACGGCGACGAGGCGTTCCAGTCGGTGGTGCGGCGGGTGCTGGCGCTGACCGACCGGCTCGGCGAGGAGATCTCCCCCACGGAGCGGCGCCGGGTGGTCGAGCACTTCGTCACGACCTCCCGCTACGAGTGGATGTTCTGGGACGCCGCCTGGCGCCGGGAGTCCTGGCCGGTCTGAGGCTGGGGCGGGGGCGTTCCCAGGGGTGCCACCGGGGGTGCGGCGGGGGCGCGACCGGCGGTGCCGGCAAGGGCACGGCGGGGGCGTGGCGGGGGCGTGGCGGGGGCGTGGCCGGGGTCGTCCCCGGGGCCGTTCCCCGAGGTCGGGGCCGGGTTCACCCGGGGGCCGGGCTCGGGGTGATCTCCGGGTTCTCTCGGGGCCGTTGGCCCTCGATCCGTCCCCCGGGCCGCCGTACGATCGAAGTACGAAAGCGAGCGGGATGCGGCACCGGACGGCAGCCGACCCCAAGGGGAGAGAAGGAACGGACATGGCTGAGCTCTGGAAGTCGCTGCCCTCGTGGGTGCGGAACATCGTTGTTCCGGTACTGGTGCTGATCCTGGCGTGGAACCTGCTGATGTTCGTCTTCGGCGTGGTCGGCGCGCTGCTGGCCTTCGCCGTCAAGGCGCTGGTGGTGGTCGGTATAGCCGCTGCCGTGGTGATCCTGGTCAAGAAGGCCGCAAGGAACTAGCGCCCCGGACCTGCCCCGGCGCCCGCGTCCCCGCCCCGGGGGCGCGGGCGCCGGGCGTTCACGGGCGCGGCGAGGGGCCGGTGGCGGTCTCGCGGAGGAAGGCGTCGAGGTCCCGGTGCGGCCGCCAGCCCTGGGTGCGGGCGCGGGTGAGGTCCAGCACGACGTCGCGGGAGAGCTGGTCCACCGCGTACGGGGTCAGACCGGGGAGCCGCCCGGAGCGGGCCGCCAGCCTGGCCAGCGGGGCCGGCACATGGTGGATCCGGGCGCTCACGCCGTGCGCGGCCAGCACTGCGCGGACCACCTCGTCGCGGCGGTACGGGCGGGCGTCGGCGATGTTGTAGGCGACCGGCGTCCACGGGCGCTCGCCGGTGCGGCCGGCACCGACCGCGGACAGACAGGCGTCGGCGAGGTTCTGCACCGCGGTGAGGCTGAGCCGCACGTCACCGCCGGGCAGCAGCAGCCGTCCCCGCCGGACCCGCGCCAGCAGCCGGGGCACCAGATGCGGGTCACCGGGCCCGTACACCGCGCGCGGGCGCAGCACCACGGCGCCCGCGGCGAGGGCGAGCCGCTCCCCGGCGGCCTTGGTCCGCCCGTACGCGTTGAGCTGGCCGGCCCCGGTGGGGTGGTCCTCCCCGACGCAGCCGCGGTCGGCCCTCGGGTCGTAGACGCTGGCGCTGGAGACCCAGACCAACGGGCGGTCCCCGGCGGCCCGCAGCAGCCGCTCGGTGCCGGCGACGTTGACGGCGTGCTGGGCGGCCTCGGCCTCGGCCCCGGCGCCCCGGGGCAGATCGGCGACGGCGGCGGCGCAGTGCACGATCACGTCGGCGCCGGTGAAGTCGGGCTCCCCGGCGGTGGCGTCCCAGGGCACGTGGCGCCCGGCCGGTCCGGGGCGGCGGCCGTGGCAGAGCACCTCGTGGCCGGCGGCGAGGGCGGCCCGGACGACGTGGGAGCCGCAGAAGCCGCTCGCGCCGGTGACGGCTATCCGCATCGGGTCTCCTCGGGGCAGCTCGGTCCGGCGGGGTGCGGTCGGGGCGGGTGCGCTTCGGCGGGGTGCGGTCGGGGCGGGTGTGCCTCGGCCGGGTGCGCTTCGGCGGGGTGCGGTCCGGCCGGGTGTGTCTCGGCCGGGTGCGGCGCGGTGGGACGCGGTCCGGCCGGGGTGGGGATTCGGGTGGCGCGCAGGGTGAGTTCGGCCCAGCCGGGCAGCGCGGCCCGCCGGTCGGCCCGGGCCCGGACGACCACCGGCCGGTACGGCGCGAGCGCGAGCAGCAGTTCCGTGAGCAGGGCGCGGGCCACCCCGGCACCGGGGCAGGCGTGCGGGCCGGCGCCGAACACCGCCTGGTCGGCGGCGGGCCCGGGGGAGGGCGCGGGCCGGTGCGCCCCGGCGGCGTGCCGGGCGACCAGGACCAGCCGGTCACCGGCCCGGACCCGCCGCCCGGCCAGCACGGCATCGGCGGCGGCCACCCGGGGGAGCAACGGCGAGGGCGCGGTGAGCCGGAGCAGCTCGGCGGCCAGCGCGGGCGCGCCGGCCGCGTCGGCCGAGGCCCAGAGTCCGGCGTCCGCGCACCACGCGGCGGCCCGGGGGAGCGCGGCGACGCTGGTGTTGACGGTGGCGACCGCGACCATGGCGTCCCGGGGGTCGGGCAGCAGCGCGGCGAGCCCGGCGGCCCGGGCGGCGGCCGTCCGGGCCGTGCCGGGCGGGCGGGGGCCGGGCAGGTGGTCGCGGGCGGCGGCCGCGGCGGCCTCGGCGGCGGCACCGGCGAGCCTCGCCGGACAGGCCGCCGCCCCGGTCAGCGCGGCGGCCGTGACGCCCGCCAACTCCTTGGCGACGGAGACCAGTTCGAGGTCACCGTCGGCGAGTCCGGGGATCCGCGCGGTGAGCACCGCCTGCCAGGACGGGCGGAGCCGGTCCACCGCCGAGGCGTCCAGCTCGACCGCCAGAGCGCGCCGGGCGGCCCGGTGTTCGGCGCCGTCCTGGTCGAACAGCAGTCCGCCGGAGGTGAGTTCGGCGGCCGCCCCGCCGGTGGTGCCGGGCGCGGTGCGGTCCAGCGGGATCCGGGTGAGCGCGGTCCGGAAGGCCCCGGCGTCGTGCACCAGCACGGTGCGGCCGAGCCGGACGACCGGACGACGGCGGGTGACGGCGAGCAGCGCGAACAGCAGGGGGTGGCTGCGCAGATAGACCCGGCGGTCCCGGCGGCGGGCGGCCCGGTGCGCGGCCGGTACCGGCGTCGGCGCCGCGCGCTCCGCCGTCCTCCCGGCCCGCTCCCCCACGTACGTGTCCCCGCTCATCCGGCGAGCTCCCGGGCGCACCGGGCGGACGCCGCCGCGCGGTCCGGCTTGCGGGAGCGCCCGGCCAGCGGCACCCGGCCGAACAGCACCGCGTCCGGGCGGGCCGAGCCCATCCGCGCCAGCGGTCCGGCCAGCGCGGCGCGCAGCCGTCGCGGGTCGGTGCCGGGCGAGGGCTGCACCAGGGCGACCAGCCGTTCGTCGCCGTCCCCGTCCGGGACACCGACCAGCACCGCGAGTTCGACGCCCGGCAGGTGCAGGGACGGTTCGTAGAGACCGGGATAGATGTTCTCGGCGCGGCGCAGCACCATGTCCTTGAGCCGCCCGCCCAGCACGATCCGGCCGTCCGGGTCGAGCGTGGCGAGATCGCCGGTGCGCACCCAGGGGTCGGGCTCCTCGCCGAGGTAGCGGTGCCGGGCGCCCGGGCCGCCGAGCAGCAGTTCGCCGTCCGGTGCCAGTGCGGTGCGCACGCCCGGCAGCGGTGCGCCGACCAGGTCGCCGGGCCCGGTGAAGGCGCTCTTCTCGGCCTCCTCGACGGCCGCCGCCGGGAACAGCTCGGTGAGCGCGTAGACGCCCCAGGCCTGTTCCGCCCCGGCCTGCTTCACCCGGCGGAGCAGGGTGGCGTCGGCGGGTGCCGAGCCGGTCCAGACCCGGCCGGTGAACCGGGCCCCGGCGCCGAGCGCGGCGCGCAGCTGCGGCGGGGTGAGGTAGGTGTGGGCGGGGGTGAGCCGGGAGAGCTGGCGGGCCAGCGCGGCCGGTTCGCGGGCGGGCAGCGCGACCGCGGCCCCGGCGCTCAGCGCGGGGACGAGCACGAAGAAGGTGCCGCCCAGGACGACGGAACCGGGACGCGGGTCGACCAGTTCGCCGACGGAGCGCAGGCCGGCGGCCAGACCGCCCCGGGAGTGCACCACGGCGCGCGGACGGGCGGTGGTGCCGGAGGTGAAGACGATGACGGCGTCCGTGTCGCGCGCGGGTGCGTCCGACCCGGGGACGCGCGGTACCGAGGCGCCGAAGCGTCCGACCCGCAGCCGGGGCGCGCAGCCGGGCAGGCGTCGGCCGAGGGTGGCGACCGGGCCGAGCACCTCCAGCGGTGGCAGGGCGAGGTCGGCGCGGCGGGCCAGCGGCCGGGCCCAGCCGGCCACCGCCTGGGCGGCGGCGTCGGCGAGGACGAGGTCCGGGCGGGCCAGTGCGAGCCGGGCGGCCAGGACGTCGGGACCCGCGGTCGGGTCGAGGACGGCGATCCGCAGGCCGAGGCGGTGCGCGGCGAGCATGACGGCGAGTGCGCGCGGGCCGGGGCGCAGGGCGAGGCCGAGGGTGGTGTCCTCGCCCAGGCCGCGAGCGTTCAGGGCGACGGCGTAGGTGTCGGCGAGGGCGGCGAGTTCACCTCGGCGGATCCGGACGCGGGTGCCGCCGAACCGGGTGTGGGCCAGGACGGCGGGGCGGTCCGGGTGCCGGGTGCGCAGGTCGTGGGCGAGCCGGTCGAGCACGGGGTGTCCTCGGGGTGCGGTGGGTCCGGTGGTTCGGCGGGGCGGGTGGTTCGGTGGGGCGGGTGGTTCGGTGGACTTTGCAAAGTCTGGTGAGACTTTGCAAAGTCCGCTCAGGGGCGGGAACAAGGGGGTTCCGAGCACTTTGCAAAGTCCTGCCAGGACTTTGCAAAGTGCTCTGCGGTGGCGGAAGGGAAGGCGATGTCGACGGATTCGGCACTCAGCGGATGTCGACGGCCCGGGTGCCCGGGCCGCGGTCGAGGTACCAGCGGGCGGTGCCGACCACTCCGTAGGCGCGGATCCGGCGGGTGGAGTTCTGCACCACCATGTCGCGGCGGCGGATGATCGCGGTGGTGTGCCGGCGGACGCGGTTGATGAACATCCGGTCGGTGGGCGAGGGCCGGCGCGGCATGCCGCCGACCGCCAGGTAGAGCTCGGCGGTGATCGCCATGTTGTTGCCCGCGTGCATCCGGTACGGCGTGAGGTATCCGTGCCGGCGGTGGTGCGCGGGCCGGATCCGGCCGAAGAACGCGCCGAGCGCGACCAGCACCAGGAAGACGGCGCGCCCGGCCGGTCCGTGCTCGTCCCGGCGGGCGGTGACCCGGCCGCAGACCAGTCCGCCGCCGTCGAGCAGGCCGGCCCGGGCGGCGGCGGTCCAGCCGGGGGCGGGCAGGCAGTCGGCGTCGGTGCGGGCGAGCAGGGTGGCGCCGTTCGCGATGGCGTGCCGGAACGCGGTGTCGACCGCCGAGCCGACGCCCTTCTCCGGCTCCACCAGCACCTCGACCGGGAAGGGTGCCCGGGCGGCGAAGGCGCGGACGGCCCCGACCGTGCCGTCGGTGGAGCCGTTGTCCGCGACCAGCAGGGTGAACTCCCGGTCCCGCTGGGCGGCGAGGGCGTTCAGGGTGGCGGTGATCCTGGCCTCCTCCCGGTAGGCGGGGACGATCACCCAGAGCGCGGTCACGACGCCTCCCAGACCATCGTCATCAGGCTCACACCGCCGCCGAGACCGAGCATCAGCACCCGGTCGCCCGGTTCCAACTCCTCATGTATTCGGTCGAGTTGGACCCCGATCGTGGCGCTGGCGACATTGCCGAGCTCGGGCACCGTCACCACCAGCTTCTCCTCCGGCACCCCGGTGGCCTCCACGAAGCGCTCCAGGTAGGGCACGGTCACCTGGTGCACCAGCACCCGGGCGTAGTCCTCCCAGCCGAGGCCGGTGCGGGCGGCCACCCGGGTCAGGATGTCCAGGCCGATCTTCTCGAAGACGCCCCGCAGCTCCGTGCCGCCGCCGCGGAAGTAGCTGTACTCGTCGCCGCGCGGGTGGCGTGAGCCGCCGCCCGGGATGCCGCCGGTCCGCCAGTGCTCGGAGGCGGTCTCGGTCTCCACGTCGAGGATGCCGCCGCGCTCCACCGCCTCCACCACGACGGCGGCGCCCGCGTCGCCGAAGGTGTAGCCGGCGAAGCCCGCCCGGAACTCCTCCGCCCCGCCGGGGTCCCGCCGCATCGCCCGGCTGGGCGTCTCGCCGGTGACCACCAGGGCCCGCCGGGCCCGGCCGGCCAGGATCGTCGAGCGGGCCAGGTCGATCCCGTTGAGGAAGCTGTTGCAGGCGTTGCTGACGTCCAGGGCGTGGGCGCGCGAGCCGAGTTCGGACTGCACCAGATGCGCGGTGGCGGGCTCGGCGACGTCCCGGGTGGCCGAGGCGAACAGCAGCAGGTCGATGTCCAGTGGGTCCAGGCCGCGGCTGTCCAGGGCGCGCCGGGCGGCGCCCAGGGCGAGGGTGGAGGCGTACTCGCCGTCGGCCGCGAAGTGCCGGGTGACGATGCCGGTGGCCTTCTCGAGGGTCCGCTCCGGCAGGCGCAGCCGGCCGCCCGCGGTGATCTCGTCCTGGAGCTGCCGGGAGGTCAGTCGTCGGGCGGGGAGCTGGGATCCGACGGCGGTGATGCCGATCCGCGCGGTGGCTGCTGGGTGCATGGTCCCATCGTGCTGCGGACCGGGCGGCGCCCGCCTGAGTACTCGTACTCAGGCGGGCGCCGCCGGGCTACTCGGACCGGTTCAGTCCCGCCCGGGCTCCTCGTCCTCGCGGCGGTCCGTGCCGTCGCGGTGGAGGAAGGCGGGCGGCACGGCGTCGACCGGTACCGGGACGGAGACCGCTGCCGCGGTCGCGGGAGCACCGGCCGCGGGGGCGGGGGCGGCGGAGCCGGGAGCAGCGGTTGCCGTCCCGCCGTCCGCGCCGACGGTGGACAGCAGTTGCCGGGCCAGCCCGAGCCCGGTGCCGCCCATCGCGAGCGCCTTGGCGAACAGCTCCCCCATCCCGTCGGCGCCGTTGAGCAGCACCATGTGCTCCACGTTGCCGAAGGACTCGGCCGCCGCCCGCACGATCTGCGGCCACTGCTCGGCCAACTCCTGGGCCACCACCGCCTCCTGGTTCTCGGCGAGGGCGGCTGCCCGGGCCTTGATGCCCTCGGCCCTGGCCAGGGCGACCGCCCGGGCGGAGGCGGCGTCGGCCAGGCCGCGCGCCTCGACCGAGGCCGCCTCCGCCCGCCCGGTGGCGGTGGTCGCCTCGGCCTGCGCCAGACCGCGCACCCGGGTGGCGTCGGCGTCCGCCTCGGCCGCGATCCGCACCCGTCCGGCCTCGGCCGCGGCCGCCAGCTCGGTCTCCTGGGCCTGCGCCTGGGCGGCGGAGATCCGGGCGTCACGGGCCGCCTCGGCGGTGGTGCGGGTGTCGTACGCGCGGGCGTCGGCGGGCTTGCGGACGTCGATCTGGAGCTGCTGCTCCTTGCGCCGCGCCTCCAGTTCGGCGACCCGGGTCTCCTGGACCACCACCTCCTGCCGGGAGGCGGCGTCGGCGAGCGGTCCGGCCTGCCGGGCGCGGGCCGTCGCGGTGTCCATCTCGGCCTGGTAGGAGGCCTGTTGGATCTCGCTGTTGCGGGTCGCCTCGGCCTTGCGGGCGGCGGCCTCCTGCTCCGCCTCGGTGGCCACCCGGTCCGCCGCCGCCTGGGCGATCCTGGCGTCCCGCTGGACGGCGGCGGCGTGCGGGATGGCGAGGTTCTTGATGTAACCGGTCGGGTCGATGATCTCCTGGATCTGCAGGGTGTCGATGATCAGGCCGAGCTTCTCCATCTCCAGTCCGGAGGCGGCCCTGGTCTCACCGGTGAGCCGTTCCCGGTCGCGGATCATGTCCTCGACGGTGAGTCCGCCGACGATCGACCGCAGGTGTCCGGCGAAGACGTTGTGGACGCGCTGGCTGATCAGTTTCTGCTGGTCGAGGAAGCGGCGGGCGGCGTTGGCGATGGAGACGTCGTCGTCGCCGACCTTGAAGATGACCACGCCCTTGACCCGGACCGGGATGCCCTGCGTGGTGACGCACTCGACGTTCAGTTCGGCCTCGTTGAGGTCCAGCGAGAGCCGCCGGACGCCCTGGAGGCCGGGGGTGACGAGGGTGCCCCGGCCGGTGACGATCCGGAAGCCCAGCCCGTCACCGACCCCCTCGGTGCGGTGGCGGGAACCGGAGATGATCAGTGCCTCGTTCGGCTCGGCCACCCGCCACATGAGCTTGAAGAGCGTGATCATGACCAGCACGGCCGCGGCGGCCGCCCCGGCGATGATGAATCCCATGGTTCAACTCCCCCTTCCGGCGCAGGAGATGCGCCGAAACGGATTGTCCGCCGGGGCTCGGTGCGGGGAAAGGGAAGTGACATGACGCACCGTCACAAGGTCGTCACGGGACGGTCCGTGGATCGTCACGGGCGGCCGGCGGACCGGCAGGGACGGTCACCGGTCGGCCGGTCCGCCGGACGTCAGGGCCCGATCGGCGCCACATAGACCGTCCGCGGCGGCTGGTACTCGATCACCACCACCGGCGTCCCCACCACCAGCCGGTCCCCGGGAACGGCCAGGTAGGCGAGGAACGCCTCGGCGCCCCGCCGCTCCGGCACGTGCACCATCACCTCGCCGACCAGCCCCGCACCCACCGCTCCGGTGACCCGCCCCGTGCTCCCGATCACGCCGGCCTCCCTCGACTCGTCGGCTCCTGGGGCGTCTCTCCGGACCCGCGCCTGCGGGGCGGGGGTCCGAGGACACGCCCTGGGCCAGTCTGCCCGCCGGAAGGCCTCCGCGCCCCACCCTTCACCCGCCGGACCTCGCCGTTCTCCCGCGCCGACCCCCCTCTGGACCTCCGGCGGTCGGCTCGCTACGGTGTTGGACGTCATGCGCGGGCAACACCGCCTGCGGACGCGGGAGCTCGGAGCACCGGGCTGAGAGGGCGCTGAACGGGACGTCGGACGACGGACCGGAGGCTGCGTCGACCGCAGGAACCTGACCGGGTAATGCCGGCGTAGGGAGTTGAAGGTCCGTTGACCACCTTTGAGGCACAGCCGCAGTCTGCCCAGTCGCCGTCCGCGCACGGCGCCGCCGTGACCAGCGCCGGCACCGGCTACCCCACCCCCGCCTGGCGCAAGGCCTACCGCGAGGGGTCCCGCCCCGACCTGCGCGTGCCGTACCGCGAGGTCGTGCTGACCAACGAGAAGACCGTCCCGCTGTACGACACCTCCGGACCGTACACCGACCCGGCCTACGAGCCCGACGTCCGGCGCGGGCTGCCGGCGCTGCGGGACGCCTGGATCCGCCAGCGCGGCGACGTCGAGGAGTACGACGGCCGCGAGGCGCGCCCCGAGGACGACGGGATCAAGCACACCTCGCCGCGCGGCGGGAACCTCCGCAACCTCGACGCGGTGTTCCCCGGCCGCCCGCGCCGGCCGCTGCGCGGGCGCGGCGACGTCGCGGTGACCCAGCTCGGCTACGCCAAGCGCGGCATCGTGACCCCCGAGATGGAGTTCGTCGCCCTGCGCGAGGGCCTGGCGCCCGAGTACGTGCGGGACGAGGTGGCCCGCGGCCGCGCCGTCATCCCGGTCAACGTGAACCACCCCGAGGTCGAGCCGGCGATCATCGGCACCAACTTCCTGGTGAAGATCAACGCCAACATCGGCAACTCGGCGGTCACCTCCTCGATCGAGGAGGAGGTGGAGAAGATGACCTGGGCCACCCGCTGGGGCGCCGACACCGTCATGGACCTCTCCACCGGCCGCAACATCCACACCACCCGCGAGTGGATCCTGCGCAACTCCCCCGTGCCGATCGGCACCGTGCCGCTCTACCAGGCGCTGGAGAAGGTCGACGGCCGGGCCGAGGACCTCAGCTGGGAGGTCTACCGGGACACGATCGTCGAGCAGTGCGAGCAGGGCGTCGACTACATGACCGTGCACGCGGGCGTGCTGCTGCGCTACGTGCCGATGACCGCCCGCCGCAAGACCGGCATCGTCTCCCGCGGTGGTTCGATCATGGCGGCCTGGTGCCTGGCGCACCACCGGGAGAACTTCCTCTACACGAACTTCGAGGAGCTCTGCGACATCCTGGCGCGTTACGACGTCACCTTCTCGCTGGGTGACGGCCTGCGCCCGGGCTCGATCGCGGACGCCAACGACGAGGCGCAGTTCGCCGAGCTGCAGACCCTGGGCGAGCTGGGCCGGATCGCCCGTGCCAAGGACGTCCAGGTGATGATCGAGGGCCCGGGCCACGTCCCGATGCACAAGATCAAGGAGAACATGGATCTCCAGAAGGAGATCTGCGACGAGGCCCCGTTCTACACCCTGGGCCCGCTCACCACCGATGTCGCGCCCGGCTACGACCACATCACCTCGGGCATCGGCGCCGCGATGATCGCCTGGTGGGGCACCGCGATGCTCTGCTACGTCACGCCCAAGGAGCACCTGGGCCTGCCCAACCGGGACGACGTGAAGACCGGTGTCATCACCTACAAGATCGCCGCCCACGCCGCGGACCTGGCCAAGGGCCACCCCGGTGCCCAGGACTGGGACGACGCGCTCTCCGACGCGCGCTTCGAGTTCCGCTGGGAGGACCAGTTCAACCTGGCCCTCGACCCGGAGACGGCCCGCGAGTTCCACGACGAGACCCTCCCCGCGGAGCCCGCCAAGACCGCCCACTTCTGTTCCATGTGCGGTCCGAAGTTCTGCTCGATGAAGATCTCCCAGAAGATCCGCGAGGAGCACGGGGACGGTTCGAGCGCCGTCGAGTCCGGTTACGGGGAGGACGCGCTCGCCGGGATGGCCGAGAAGTCTGCGGAGTTCGCGGCCCAGGGCAACCGGGTCTACCTGCCGCTGGCGGACTGAGCACGCCGCACGAACGCGCCGGACCGGGGGGTGGAGGGGGCCTCCCGGCCCGGCGCACGCGTGCGCCGGCGTCCCGGCCCGGCGTCCGGCCGGGGGCGGTGCCGGTCAGGCGGCGTCCTCGGGGTACCAGCGGAGTTCGACGGTGTTGCCGTCCGGGTCCTGGACGTAGATGGAGGTGGCGTTGCCGCGGGCGCCGTAGCGGGGGACGGGGCCCTCCAGGACCTTGAAGATCCCGGAGTCGACGACCTGCTGCCAGTCGAGGGGGTCGACGGTGAGGCAGATGTGGTCGACGTTGGACTCGCCGCGCGGGCGGGACATCAGGTCGATGATCGTCTCGGGGGTGACCCGGAGGGACGGGAAGGAGACCTTGCCGGCGCGCCACTCCTCGACCCGGACCGGCTCCAGGCCGAGCAGTCCGCCGTAGAAGTCCAGCGAGCGTTCGATGTCGCGGACGTTGAGCACGAGGTGGTCGAAGGCCTTCACGCGGATGGCGGTCATGGTGGCTCCAGTCGGGAGGGGTGCTGCCGGTGACGTGTTCCACGATCCGCCAGGCGGCCGGTGTCATCAAGACGGCATCCGTCAACGATCATTGAGCCCCGGTGAACGGTGGAGGGGTGGAGCGTGCTGGAACGGGTGGAGATCGAGGTCTTCCTGACACTCGCGGAGGAGCTGCACTTCGGCCGTACCGCCGAACGCCTGCGGCTCAGCACCGGCCGGGTGAGCCAGGTGGTGCGACAGCTCGAACGGCGGCTCGGGGGAGCGCTGTTCGAGCGCACCAGCCGGTCGGTGCGGGTCACCCCGGTGGGCCTGCGGCTGGCGGAGGAGCTGGCGCCGCTGGTGGCCGGCATCGCGGCGGCGGTGCGCCGGGCGGCCGAGGCCAACCGGGGTGTCGCCGGTGAGCTGCGGGTGGCGTTCCTCGGCGAGGGGACGGCACCGGTGCTGCTCCGGGCGGTGGCGCTGTTCGGCGAGCGGCACCCGGACTGCCGGGTGGAGGTCCGCGAGGCCCAGCTGGCGAACACCCGCTCCAGCCTGCTGGACGGCTCGGTGGACGTGCTGATCGCCGCCTTCCCGTTCGACGGGATGGCGAACGGCCCGGTGCTGATGACCGAGCGCCGGGTGCTCGCGGTGGCGGCCGGGCATCCGTTGGCGGGGGCCTCCTCGGTGTCCCTGGAGGTGCTGGGCGACCACCCGGTGGTGCAGTACCCGGCCGTGACCTCGGCGGCCTTCAAGCGGGACCGCACCCCGGACCGGACCCCCTCGGGGCGGCCGGTGCCGCCCGGCCCGGTCGGCGCGACCTTCTCCGAGATGCTGACGCTGGTCGCGCTGGGCCGGGGCGTGCTGCCGGTGGGCGAGCTCTCGCGGCGGTACCACCCGCGTCCGGACCTCGTCTATGTGCCGATCGAGGACGCCCCGCTGATCGAGCGCGGTCCGGTCTGGCGGGAGGGGAACACCACCGAGCGGGTCCGCGAGTTCGTCCGGGCGGCGGCGGACTCGGCGGCGCCGGACCGGGCTGCGGCGCACCGGGCGGCGGCGGACTAGGCGCCGGTCGGCCGTCGCCGGTCAGCTGTCGTCGGGCCCGGTGAGGGCCGGGGCGCTGCCGGCCCGGGCGGCGGCGGTGAGGTGCGGGACGAGCGCCCGCTCGCGCAGGGCGCGCTGCCAGTCGCGGCGGGCGTCGTCGAGCTCGGCCGCGAGCTCGGGGTCGGTGCCCGGCGGGAAGGGCACCGTGGGCGGGGCCGAGCCGTCCCGCAGGGCGGTGAGGATCAGCCCGACGATGCCGACGGCCATCGCGGCCACCCCGGCGGCGAGGGCGAGCCACCCGGCGGTGAGCAGCGAGCGGGCCAGGGCGCTGTCCGGGTCGGCGGCCCGCAGCGCGTAGCCGAGCAGCAGCAGGACCACGGCGGCCGTCCAGGCGAGGATGGGGGTGAGGACGGTGAGCACCGGGAGCAGTCCGGCGCCGCCGTTCTCCGAGCGCAGCTGGGTGAGCAGTCCGGGCGCGGCGGGTTCGCCGGGCGCGGGCGGGGTGGCGCGGAGGTTCTCGCGCAGCCGCAGGTAGTGCTGGTACTCGGTGGCCGCCGGGGCGGCGACGCTGTCGGCCGAGGCGAGCGCGTGGGCGCGCAGGTCGTCGGGGGGTGGCGCGCCGGGCGCGCGCAGGACGGTGCGGAGGGTGTCGTCGCGCAGTGCTTCGTCGAGGAGGCGCTCGAAGTCCGGGCGGTCCTCGGCGAGCAGGTGCGGGGCGTCGTTCATGGGGACCCCGTTCGTGCGGACCCCCGCGCTCTCCGTCCCGACGTGCACGGGGCGCGGCGCGGAGTCGGGCCGCCGCGGGGGCGGCCGGGTGTGGTGTGCCCCCGATGGTAGGGGTGGGTGCGGCCGGGTCGACAGTGGCTTTCCGGAATTTCGCGCCCCTGGATGCGCGTGCGCGACGGTCCGGGCGCCGGGAACGCCCGTTCGGTCGACGGTCCGTCACCTGCCGTGGGCGGAGGGTGTTCCGGGGGCACGTGGGTGTGCCGGGGCCACGAGGGTGTGCCGGAGCGGCGGGGGTGTGCCGGAACGGCGGCGGGCCGGACCGGGTGCGGTCCGGCCCCCGCCGGTGTGTGCGGCGTTCGCGCCGGTGTGTCCGGCGGCTCAGATCGGCAGGCGGGAGACCAGCAGCCTGCCCTCCATGGTCACCCCGCCGTCCATGGCGACGGCGAGGTCCTCCGCGTAGACGTACGGTCCGGGGACGTGCGGCGGCATGCCGTCGTCGGCGTGCACCGCGCCGGTGAGGTACGGGATCGGGCTGTGGCCGTGCACGACGCGCGCGCCGCCGTAGGTCTCCAGCAGTTCGCGGACGGCGGTCGGGCCGGCGTCGCCGCGGAAGGCGAAGCGCTTGGTGAACCGGCGGAAGCAGTCCCACCACTCGTCGACGCCCTCGTCCGCGAGCAGGTCGTGGACGGCGTCGTTGACCTCGGGGATGGACTCGCCGTACTCGAGGTAGGCGGTGGTGTCGGAGTGCAGCAGCAGGTGGCCGTCCTCCAGGGCGATGGCGGGGAGCCGGGAGAGCCAGCTGATGTGGTGCGCCTCCAGGCGCTCCAGGTCGCTCTGCTGTCCGCCGTTGAGCCGCCAGGCGGCGAGGAAGGAGGCGGTGCCGGCGGTGGACTGGACGGGCTCGTCGCCGTACCGGGCGGCGCCGAGGAAGAGGAGTTCGTGATTGCCCATCAGGGCCCGGCAGTAGCCGCCGGCGGCCGCCGACTCGGCGGCGAGCTGCATGACCAGGTCGATGACGCCGATGCCGTCCGGGCCGCGGTCGGTGAAGTCGCCGAGGAACCAGATCCGGGACCGGCCGGCGGACCAGTGGCCGTCGGGGTCGATCAGGCCCTGGTGGCGCAGCTCGGTGCGGAGCTCGTCGAGGTAGCCGTGCACGTCGCCGACGACGTAGAGCGGGCCGGGGGGCTCGCCGGGGCCGGGCGCCGGGTACGGGTGGTAGGGCTGGCCGGGTTCGGGGAGCGGGGGGCCGAGCTCGATGGTCGGCGGGTCGTCGCTCTGCCGGCCGGGGTGGCCGCCGTGGGCGGGGGAGGGGTGGTCCGGCAGGGTGGGCTCGTAACCGGCCTGCTCGTGGGGGCCGTTCTGGGCGTGCACGGTGTGGCCCTGTTCGGGGCCGGTGGCCGGCCAGTGCTGTTCGAGGTACCGGGCGCCGCCGTAACCGCTGTAGGTCTCGGCCTCGTAGCCGGTCGCCGGGTACCCGCCGTTGGGGTCCGGTTCGTAATAGGTGCCGTACGGCAGCACGTCGAGGTCCGGCTGGTGGCGTGGGCCTGAGTCCGGGTGTTCAGGCCCGGGGAAGCGGTCCTCGGGTGTCATTCGCCCATCATAGGAAGACCACTCTCCCGGCGTCGTCACCTGGTGGGTATCCAATCCTCCGGAGCGTCAGCCGGGCGGTCCGTCAGGTCCGATTTGTCCCGACTCGGCATGGTCCGGGCCACAGCCCGCTGGGGTGCGGTCCCGGGGGTCACACCTCACCCGGCGGGCGGGGCGGGCTGACCGTGGTGCGCGGGCTCCGTCGTTGCGAGGAGGCGCGGACGATGAGCTCGGTCGGCATCAGGGTGCCGGGCGGCGGACCGGTGCCGGCGGTGCGGAAGCGGGGCGGGAAGAGCCGGGCGATGTCCACGCCGGTGCCGGAGTCCACGCCCTCGATGGCGTCGATCAGGAGGTTCACCACGGTGGTGCCGATCCGGCGGGGCTTGAGCGACAGGGTGGTGATGGGCGGCTCGGTGGTCGCGTAGACGTCGCTCTCGCTGCAGCAGACCAGCAGCAGGTCGTCCGGCACCCGCAGGCCGTAGCGGCGGGCGGCGGCGAGCAGGTCGGTGCCGTTGGGGTCGAACAGGCCGTAGACGGCGTCCGGCCGGTCCGGTCGGGCGAGCAGCCGGTCGGCGGCGACGGCGCCGGCGGCCGGGTCGTGCGCGGGGTAGGTCTCGTAGACCGGTTCCTGGCCGACCTTGGCGCACCAGCCGAGGTAGGCCTCGGTGGAGAGACGGGTGTAGGTGTCGGTGCTGGTGCCGGTGAGCAGGCCGATCCGGCGGGCGCCGGCCTCGGAGAGGTGGTCGAGGATGCCGAGCACGGCGGCCTCGTGGTCGTTGTCGACCCAGGCGGTGACCGGGCAGTTCCCCGGCTTGCCGTCGCTGACCACCGGGACGCCGGACCGGTACAGCTCGCTGACCAGCGGGTCCTGGTCGGGCGGGTCGATCACCACGGTGCCGTCCAGGGCGATGTTGCCCCAGACGTCGTGCCGGGACGAGGCGGGCAGCACCACCAGGGCGTAGCCGCGGCCCAGGGCGGCACTGGTGGCGGCCCGGGCCATCTCGGCGAAGTAGGCGAACTCGGTGAAGGTGAACGGCTCTTCGCCGTAGGTGGTGACGGTCAGCCCGATCAGGCCGGACCGTCCGGTGCGCAGGGTGCGGGCCGCCGCCGAGGGGCGGTATCCGAGGCGCTCGGCGACTTCGCGCACCCGGCTTCTGGTCTCGTCGGGCAGGCGGCCCTTCCCGTTCAGCGCGTCGGAGACGGTGGTGATCGACACTCCGGCGGCTGCTGCCACATCCCGGATGCCGGCCCGCTCCAGACGCCGTGAGGTGGTGGGCCGCCGACCGCTCTGGTTGGCTGCTGCTGTCATGGCGGACCGATCGTATGGCTCCTGACAAGGGTCTGTGACCGGCGCATTGGGAGCCTGTGGAGATACGTTTCTCCGTGAGTGAGCCCGTGTGCGCCCCTTCGATCCCCGTACGAAACCAGCTGGTTTACCTCTGACATGTGCCAAAGGAACCCAGCAGAATGGCTGATCCGCGTCTGTAACCCGACCGGGCATCTCACCCCTACGGGTGAGTGCGATCGGTATCGTTCAGGGCACCCGACCGGGGTGGAACCGCACGCGTTCGGACTGCCCGGGCACGGCGGCGACCCCGGCCGTGGCGGGCGAACGCAGCGGAAAGACAGAAGGAGACCGACCGTGACCGCAGCACAGGGCCCCCGCCTCAGGCCGAGCCTGGACGGCATTCCCACCTACAAGCCCGGCAAGCCGGCAGGCCCCGACGCCTACAAGCTGTCGTCCAACGAGAACCCGTACGAGCCGCTCCCGGGCGTGCTGGAGGCGGCGGTCGCCGCGGCCGGCAAGCTCAACCGCTACCCGGACATGGCCGTCACCGGGCTGACCGCCGAGCTGGCGAAGCACTTCGACGTGCCGGTCGAGCACATCGCCACCGGCACCGGCTCGGTCGGTGTGGCCCAGTCGCTGATCCTCGCCACGGCGGGCCCCGGCGACGAGGTGATGTTCGCCTGGCGCTCCTTCGAGGCCTACCCGATCATCACCCAGGTCGCCGGCGCGACCCCGGTCCCGGTGCCGCTGACCGCGGGCGGCGACCACGACCTGGACGCGATGCTGGCCGCGATCACCGGGCGGACCAGGCTGATCTTCGTCTGCAACCCCAACAACCCCACCGGCAACGTGATCCACCGCGCCGAGCTGGAGCGCTTCCTGGACGCCGTCCCGGCCGAGGTGCTGGTCGTCGTCGACGAGGCGTACATCGAGTTCATCCGCGACCCCGAGGTGCCCAACGGCCTCGACCTCTACCGGAACCGCCCGAACGTCTGCGTGCTGCGCACCTTCTCCAAGGCCTACGGCCTGGCCGGTCTGCGGGTCGGCTTCGCGGTCGCGCACGAGCCGGTCGCGAACGCGCTGCGCAAGACCGCGGTGCCGTTCGGCGTCGTCCAGATCGCCCAGGACGCGGCCGTCGCCTCGCTGCGGGCCGAGGACGCGCTGATGGTCCGGGTGGACGCGCTGGTCGAGGAGCGGACCCGGGTGGTGGCCGGGCTGCGGGCCCAGGGCTGGGAGATCCCGGACTCGCAGGCCAACTTCGTCTGGCTGGAGCTGGGCGAGCGTTCGCAGGACTTCGCGGCCGCGTGCGCGGCCGCCGGTGTGATCGTCCGGCCGTTCCCGGAGGGCGTGCGGATCTCGATCGGCGAGGTCGAGGGCAACTCGATCTTCCTCTCGGTGGCGGAGGCGTTCCGCAAGGAGCTGTAGCCCCCGCGCGCAGTCCGGCCCCGCGGCGGAGCGGGGCGGCCCGGTCCGTACCGGCCGCCCGCTCCGCCGCGGCGCGTTCCGGGGCCCTCGGAGCCCTTCCGGGGCCCTCCCGGGTCCTTTCCGGGTCCTTTCCGGGGCCCTCCCGGGTCCCTTGCGGGGCCGACGGCGGCACCGCGACGGGCTCCGGACGATCAGGAGTGCCTGGGGTTTTCTGGGAGACGGCTGGGAGAACGGTCAACGGATCGTCGGGAACCGGCCAAGCCGGCCCCGGTGGCGGGCGGAGCGCGGCAAATGCCCGGTTCGGCCGGTCAGCCTTCTCCCAGTCGGTGCCCAGGACGGTGCAAGAGCGCCCCGGGAAGCTGTCCGCCATGAAGGTGTTCCCGCGACGGCGAGGTGCCGTCCTCGTCAACTCCGCGCTCGGCGTGGCCCTGCTCGGTGCCGCCGCCCTGGCGTACACCGTGCTGGACGACGGCTCCGGCACCACGGCCGCCAAGGCCCCCGTCCGGACGGCGACCGTGACCAAGGGCACGGTCCTGGCCACGGTGTCCGGAACCGGCACCCTGGCCTCGCCCACCGACGCCGCCCAGGACTTCACCACCGGTGGGCGGCTGACCGCGGTCAAGGTCGCCGTCGGCGACCAGGTGACCAAGGGGCAGGTGCTCGCCACCGTCGACACCACGGCCGCCCAGCAGCAGGTGGACGCCGCGCAGGCGGCGCTCAACACCGCCTCGGTCAATCTGACCAAGGCCAGGGCCGGCGTCACCACGACGACCGTCCAGCAGCTGCCGGCCAAGGCCAACGGCTCGTCGGGCACGTCCGGCGGGAACGGCACGTCCGGCGGGAACGGCTCGGGCGGCACGGGCAGCCGGGGGGCGGGCGGGAGCAGCGCGTCCGCCCCCTCGGCCGACCCGTCCGGGCAGACCGCCCCGTCCGCGCAGGCCACCGTCCCGTCGGCGCCGGCCGCCGTCCCCGAGCCGCAGACCACCACCATCTCCACCACCAAGGTGGACGAGGCGGCGGTCGCCCAGGCCGAGCAGCAGCTCGCCACCGCGCAGACCAACCTCTCCAACGCCCAGACGGCGCTTGCCGGCACCACCCTCACCGCCTCGGTGGACGGCACGGTCGCCTCGGTGGCGGGCAAGGCGGGCGACACGGTCGGCGCGACCGGCGGCGCCTCCTCCAGCGGCGGAACCAAGTCGACCGGGAGCTCCGCCACCGCTCCCAGCGGCTTCATCGTGCTGACCAATCCGACCGGCATGCAGGTCACCGCGAACTTCTCCGAGCTGGACTCGCTCAAGCTCAAGAAGGGCGAGGCGGCCACCGTCACCCTGAACGCGCAGTCCGACAGCAGGTTCAACGCCTCGGTGCTGTCGGTCAGCCCGCTGCCGGTGAGCGGTTCCGGCGGCGGTGCGGCCGCCGTGCAGTACTCGGCGACGCTCCAGATCTCCGGCGACACCAGCAAGCTGCGGACCGGCCTCAGCGCGACCGTCTCGGTGGTCACCGGCGAGGCGGACAACGCGCTCTCGCTGCCCACCTCGGCGCTGTCCGGCACCGGCTCGAGCCGTACCGCGACCCTGGTCCACCAGGACGGCAGCACCGACCGGGTGACCGTCGAGGTCGGCGTCGAGGGCGACACCACGGTCCAGGTGCTGACCGGGCTGAACGAGGGCGACAAGGTCGAACTGGCCTCCACCAGCGGGTCCAACGGCTTCCCCAACGGCTCCTTCCCGGGCGCCAACGGCGGCCAGGGCGGCCGCAACGGCGGCGGCGCGGGCGTCGGCGCGGGGGTGGCCGGGGTCGGCGGCGGAGGAGCCGCGGGCGGCGCGGGCGCCGGCCGGGGCGGTGGCCGCTGATGGCCCGCCGACTCCTCCCCGCCCGTCCGGGCACCGGCCACCTCCGTCCGGGCACCGATCCCGCCCGTACGGGCAGCGGTCCGGTCCGGCCGGCCGGCCCGGGGACGGCGCCGCCCGTGATCCGGATCCGCCGCCTCACCAAGTCCTACGGCCACGGCGACGCCACCGTGCACGCGCTGCGCGGCCCGGACGACCCCGCCACCGGCGCCCCGCTGGGCGTGGACCTGGACATCGAGCAGGGCGACTACGTCGCCGTGATGGGCAGTTCCGGATCCGGCAAGTCCACGCTGATGAACATCCTCGGCTGCCTCGACGTCCCGACCGCCGGCCGCTACCTGCTGGACGGCATCGACGTCGGCCACCTGGACGAGCGGCAGCTCGCCCTGGTGCGCAACCGCAAGATCGGCTTCGTCTTCCAGTCCTTCAACCTGGTCCCGCGCACGACCGCGCTCGCCCAGGTGGAGCTGCCGCTCGCCTACGCGGGCGTGCGGGCCGCCGAACGCCGCCGGCGGGCGCTCGCCGCGCTCTCCCTGGTCGGCCTGGCCGAGCGGTCCGGGCACCGGCCCAACGAGCTCTCCGGCGGTCAGCAGCAGCGCGTCGCGGTGGCCCGGGCCCTGGTCACCGCACCCGCGATGCTGCTCGCCGACGAGCCCACCGGCAATCTGGACAGCCGCTCCACCGAGGAGGTGCTCGGGCTGATCGACGGCCTCAACGCCACCGGCCGCACGGTGGTGCTGATCACCCACGAGGACGAGGTCGCCCGGCACGCCAAGCGTGTGCTGCGACTGGTGGACGGCATGATCGTCTCGGACGTCCGGCAGGCCCCGGTGGACGGGCCCCCGCCCGCATCGCACCGGGCGGGGGTGCCCGCGTGATCCTCTGGCAGACCCTCCGTTTCGCGGCCGGCGGCCTGGTCGCCAACAAGGTCCGCTCCGCGCTCACCATGCTGGGGGTGCTGATCGGCGTCGCCTCGGTGATCCTGCTGCTGGCGGTCGGCAACGGCTCCTCGGTCGCGGTCAAGGAGTCGATCACCTCGCTCGGCACCAACTCGCTCACCGTCACCTCCGGCTCCTCCTTCGGCGGCGCGCGCTCCGCGAGCAGCGCCAAGAAGCTGACCGTCGCCGACGCCAAGGCGCTGGCCACCGAGGCCGACCCGCACGCCGTCCGCTCGGTCGCGCCGGTGGTGACCACCAGCGGCACCGCGCTGAACGGGGACATCTCGTACAGCCCCGGCTCGATCGTCGGCACCTACCCGGCGTACTTCGAGACCGCCAACCAGAAGGTCGAGCACGGCGAGTACTTCACCCAGGACGACGTGCTGGCCTCCCGCAAGGTGGCGGTGCTCGGGGCGACCACCGCCAAGCAGCTGTTCGCCACCGCGGACCCGGTGGGGAAGCCGATCGTCGTCGGCGGCACCCCGTTCACCGTGGTCGGCGTGCTCAAGGCCAAGGGCGGCACCGGCTTCACCGACCCGGACGACGTGCTGATCGCCCCGCTGCCGACCGTGCAGAACGCCTTCACCGGCTTCGGCTCGGTGAACCAGATCATGGTGCAGGCGGCCTCGGCGGACAGCACCGCGCAGGCCCAGTCCGAGATCACCCGGATCCTGCTCGGCACCCACGCGATCGCCGACCCCAGCAAGGCGGACTTCCGGATCAGCAGCCAGACCTCGCTGCTCAGCGCCCGGGAGTCGACCACGAAGACCTTCACGGTGCTGCTCGGCGCCGTGGCCGCGATCTCGCTGCTGGTCGGCGGGATCGGCATCACCAACATCATGCTGGTCACCGTCACCGAGCGGACCAGGGAGATCGGCATCCGCAAGGCCCTCGGCGCCCCCCGCGGCGTCATCCTCGGGCAGTTCCTCACCGAGGCCACCCTGCTGTCGGTGGTGGGCGCCGGACTCGGCGTGCTGGCCGGGATCGCCGGTTCCCGTTTCAGGATCGTCGGCATCGAACCGGTGGTGATCCCCGAATCGGTGCTCGGCGCCTTCGGGATCGCCGTCGCCATCGGCCTGTTCTTCGGCAGCTACCCCGCCAACCGGGCCGCCTCGCTGCGCCCGATCGACGCCCTCCGGCACGAGTGACCAAGGACCGCAGACCATGAGCAACGAGATCGAGCCGTCCGTTCCGTCCACCCCCGCCGAGCAGGTCGTCCTGCTCTCCACCGCGCCGGACGGCAGGGACGTCTCCGCCGAGCTGGCCGCGCCGCCGCGGCGCCGGCTGCCCTGGGTGCCGCTGGTGCTGTCCGGCGCGGTGATCGCCACGGCGGCCTTCGCCGGCGGCGTCTGGTACCAGCGCGACCAGGCCCCCGAGCGGAGCTCCGGCCGGACCGTCGCCGCGGGCGGCGGCGCGCAGCAGCCGCGGCCGGGGGCGACCGGCACCGGCGGCGGCCAGAACGGCAACCGCCGCAACGGCGCCGGCCAGGGCGCCGGCGGCCAGGGCGGCCAGGGCGGCCAGGGCGGCTTCACCCGGGGCACGGTCAAGGCCGTGGACGGCACCACCGTCTACCTGACCGACGCCAACGGCAACACCGTCAAGGTGACCACCGGCGACTCCACCAAGGTGCAGCTCAACAAGGAGGGCAAGGTCGGCGACCTCCAGCCCGGCCAGAGCGTCACCGTGGTCGGCACCCCGACCGACGGGGGCTACGCCGCGACCCAGCTGGTCGAGGGCGCCGCCGCCGGCGGCTTCGGGGGAGGCGGCTTCGGCGGCGGCCCCGGCGCGGGCGCCACCCGGAACCCGTCCGGCGGCTGACCGGCCGCCGGACGCGCGCGGCCCGGCCGACCTCCTCCGGGGGCCGGGCCGCGCATCCCCCCGCCGACCTGCGCCGGAGTACTGTCAGGGCGGTGCGCACACCATCGAGGCCCGACCTGGGGGTCCCTCCGTACAAAACCGCCCGATAAGGTGTTAATCCAACATTCATCGATGGGCCTTAGCCTCCCCGAGCTAGCCTCGAGCTGAACGCCATCGTCCGACCGGGAGGCGGAACCCCCGTGCAAGGCAGTGTGTCGACAGGAACTTCGGCGGTGAACAACGGCGGCCAGGGGGAGGCCTACCTGCTCGTCGTCGACGACGAACCGAACATCCGCGAGCTGCTGTCCGCCTCGCTCCGCTTCTCCGGCTTCCGGGTGGCCTCCGCCGCCAGCGGCGCCGAGGCACTGGAGCTGATCGCCGTCGACCGTCCCGACCTGGTCGTCCTGGACGTGATGCTCCCCGACCTCGACGGCTTCGCCGTGGTCGAGCGGCTCCGGGAGCAGACCAGCCGCGGCCTCATCGCCGGCCCCGGCCACGGCCACCCCGGCGACCACCTGCCGGTGCTCTTCCTCACCGCCAAGGACGGCGTCGGGGACAAGGTCCAGGGGCTCGCCGCGGGCGCCGACGACTACGTCACCAAGCCGTTCAGCCTGGAGGAGCTGATCGCCCGGATCCGCGCCATCCTGCGCCGCTCCGGCGGACCGGCCGAGGACGGCCGGCTGATCGTCGCCGACCTCGTGCTCGACCCGGTGGCCCACGAGGTCACCCGCGGCGGCGTCGTGGTCGCGCTCTCCCCGACCGAGTTCAAGCTGCTGCACTACCTGATGGCCAACGTCGGCCGGGTGGTCTCCAAGGCGCAGATCCTCGACCACGTCTGGGCCTACGACTTCGGCGGCGACCTCTCGATCGTCGAGTCGTACATCTCCTACCTGCGCCGCAAGCTCGACTCCGGGCCCAGCCACGGGCCCAAGCTGATCCACACCGTGCGCGGCATCGGCTACGCCCTGCGCCGCCCCCCGCAGGGCTGACCCCGGACCCCCGCCGCCCCGATGCCCCTCCCGCTCCCCCGCCGCGCTTTCGCGCGCCCCTCCGCCCGTCCGTCCGGCCGCCGTCCCGGCGGCCCGCCCGGCCGGCTGTCGCTGCGCCGGCTGTCGCTGCGCGCCCGGCTGCTGGTGCTGGTGCTCGCCCTGGTCACCACCGGCCTGGTGGTCAGCGACACCGTCGTGCTCGGCACCGTCCGCCACCAGCTGGTCCAGCGGCTCGACGAGCAGCTGCAGCGCTTCGGCGAACCGCTGGCCCGCCGCGCGCCGACCCGCAACAGCTGGGCGGACCCCAAGCAGCAGCAGCCCTCGGTCGGCGGCAAGCGGGCCACCCAGTACCTGGCCGCGCTGCCCAGCCAGTACCTGGTCCAGTACCTGTCCGCCGACGGCAAGGTGCAGTTCGTGGTGCGCCAGCCGATGGCGGAGAACGACCCGGCGCCGCAGCTGGACGGCTTCGACCCGGCCGCGGTCGCCCCCGACAGCCCGGTCGACCTGCCCGACCGGCTCGGCCGGGGCAGCTGGCGGGCGATCGTGGTGCCGGTCCAGCGGCCGAGCGCCCCGGCCAGCGTCTTCGCCGCGCCCACCGCCAGCCCCGCCTACGTGATGGTCGCCGTCTCCCGCGAGGACATCGACGCCACCGTCAACCGGCTGCGCACCGCCTTCCTGGCGATCGGCGGCGCCGTCCTCGTGGTGATCGCGGCCCTCGGCTTCTTCGCCGTCCGCACCGGGCTGCGGCCGTTGCGCCGGATCGAGGAGGGCGCCCAGCGGATCGCCGCCGGCGAGCTCTCGCACCGGATGCCCGTGCTCCCGGCGAACACCGAGGTCGGCCGGCTCTCCATCGCCCTGAACGGCATGCTGGCGCAGATCGAGGCCGCCTTCGCCGCCCGGGCGGAGTCCGAGGGCCGGATGCGGCGCTTCGTCGCCGACGCCTCGCACGAACTGCGCACCCCGCTGGCCGGCATCCGCGGCTTCGCCGAGCTGTACCGGATGGGCGCCCTGCCCGCCGAGGCCGACGTCAGCCGCACCATGGACCGGATCGAGAACGAGGCGATCCGGATGGGCACCCTGGTCGAGGACCTGCTGGTGCTCGCCCGGCTGGACGAGGAGCGCCCGCTCGACCTCGCGCCGATGGACCTGCGCACCCTCGCCGCGGACGCCCTGCACGACCTCACCGCCCTCGACCCGAGCCGCCCGGTCGCCCTCACCGGCCCGGCCGGCAGCGGCCCGCCCGGCCCGGCGCCCGTGCTCGGCGACGAGGCCCGGCTCCGCCAGGTGGTCACCAACCTGGTCGGCAACGCGGTCAAGCACACCCCGCCCGGCACCCCGGTCCGGATCGGGGTGGGCCACGAGGCCGGCCTCTGCCTGCTGGAGGTCGCCGACTCCGGACCCGGCCTCACCGCCGACCAGGCCGCGCTGGTGTTCCACCGCTTCTACCGCGTGGACGCCTCCCGCAGCCGCCACGACCAGCGCGGCGGCGCCGGCCTCGGCCTCGCCATCGCCACCGCCCTCACCCACGCCCACGGCGGCGCGCTCACCCTCCACACCGCCCCCGGCACCGGCGCCACCTTCCGCCTGGAACTCCCCCACCAGCGCTGAAACCGCCCGATCGGGTGAAGCTGCTTCGTTCACCCCGCTCGACCGTCGTCCCGGTGGGACCGTACGGCGGTGATCTCCTTCAAGGGTGGGACGTGATGGACACCGATCGGCGACTGTGGGACGCCTGGGCCTCTCTGGAGGTACCCGAGCACTTCCGTACGGAGATCAAGGACGGAGTCCTCATGGTGTCCCACGTCGGCGGCCCTCGGCACCGAAGGATCGGTACGAGGCTCCTCGACGCACTGGCCGAGCACCTCGGCGGCAGTGGCTGGTGGCCGGCCGACGCGGGCCACGTTCTCCACGGGCACGAGGTGTCCGCACCCGATGTCCTCGTGGTGCCCGAGGACATCGACGCGATCGCCGGCCCGGAGGATCTCGGGGTGCTGGCCTCGGGCGTGGCCCTGGTGGTCGAGACGGTCTCGCCGGACAGCGAGCACCGCCATCGTGACCTCGTGGACAAGCCCCGCGCCTACGCCACCGCCGGCATCCCCGTCTACGTGATCATCGACGACTACGACTACGGTGGCGGCGCCGTCACCGTCCTCTCCGGGCCCGACCCCGAACGCGGCGCCTACGCCCGCTCGGAGCGCACCCCCTACGGCGAGGACGCGGTGATCCCGGAGGGGCCCGCGAAGGGCTTCGCGATCGGGCCCGGCATCACCGGGGAGCGGCGGGGCTGACCTCCTCCTCCGCGAGCAGGCCCTGGGCGAGCAGGCCGGCCTGGAAGCGGGAGGCGGCGCCGAGGGCGGTCATCAGGTCGGCGACCCCGCGGCGGTAGGTGCGCAGCGAGACGCCGAGCAGGCGGGCGCCGGTCTCGTCGGTGTGGCCGGCGGCGAGGGCGCGCAGGATCCGCCGGGAGCGGTCGTCCAGCGGGGGCGGCGGGGCGGCGCAGTCGGCGAGGTCGGTGGCGGTCTCCCAGGTGGCGCGGAACAGCGAGCGCACGCCGTCGACGACGTCCGGCGCCTGCACCACGGTGTACGCGCGCACGCCCCGCACCGGTGCGCCCGCCAGGATCGCGGTGCGCCGGTCGATGACGATCGCCTCCCGGGCGATCGGCCCGTCGGAGATCCGGATCTCGATGCCGGAGGCGGCGATCCGCCGCAGCCGCCGGAGCGACTCGGGGTCGGCGAGCGCCCGGCGGCTGTACATCTTGCGCATGGTCAGGCCGGGGACGACGTGCGGCCGCTTGCCTTCGCGGAAGGCCGCGTTGACGCCCGCGGAGAAGGTCATCAGATCGGTGGCGGCGACCAGGAACTCCTCGCGGGAGGCGACGAAGAGGTGCCCGGCCCGCTGGACGAGCTCCTGCTCGCCGTGCAGGGTGATGATCCGATCGGTGGTCATGGCAGCAAACTGCCAGATCGGTCGGGGCCGCCGCGAGCCGGGCCGAGGCTTGGGGCCATGACGACGACTCCCGTACCCTCCGCGAACGCCGCCTCCTCCGCCGACACCGCCCCGTCCGCGAACGACGCCGCCCCGGCGAGCGCCGCCGGCACCTTCCTCCTCGGCGGCGACCTGCCGGTGTCCCGGATGGGCTTCGGCGCGATGAAGCTGCCCTCCCGCGACTGGCAGGGGCCCGCCTGCGACCCCGAGCAGAGCGTCCGGGTGCTGCGCCGGGCCGTCGAGCTGGGCGTGGACCACATCGACACCGCCTGGTTCTACTTCTTCCGGGAGGTCTCCGCCCACGGCCTGATCCGGCGGGCCCTGCACCCCTACCGGGACGGACTCGTGATCGCCACCAAGGTCGGCCCGGGCCGCGACCCGCAGGGCCGCTGGCTGGAGCCGGCCGACCGGGAGGCGCTGCGGGCCGCCGTCCACCGCGATCTGCGCGAGCTGGGGGTGGACCGGCTGGACGTGGTCCACCTGCGCCGGATGCCGAGTCAGTCCTCGATCGCCGAGCCCTTCGCCGCGCTGGCGGAGCTGCGCGAGGAGGGCCTGATCCGGCACCTGGGCGTCAGCAACGTGAACGCGGCCCAGCTCGCCGAGGCCGAGGCGATCGCCCCGGTGGTGACGGTGCAGAACAAGTTCAGCGTGCTGGACCGGACGCCGGAGCAGGACCGGCTGCTGGCGGACTGCACGGAGCGGGGCATCGCCTTCGTCCCGTTCTACCCGCTGGGCGGCTCCGGGGTGCCGGAGCACCCGGCCCTGCGCCGGGTCGCCGAGCGGCACGGCGCCACCCGGGCCCAGGTGATGGTGGCCTGGCTGCTGGCGCTCTCGCCGTCGGTGCTGGCGATCCCGGGCACCTCCTCGCCGGCGCACCTGGAGGAGAACGTCGCCGCCGCCGCGCTGCGGCTGGACGCCGAGGACCTCGCGGACCTGGAGAAGCTGACGGTCTCCGAAAATGTCTGACGGTGCCTGACAGATGAGGCTGTAGGACTGTCCGATGAATCCTGCTCCTGGTTTCCCCGTCGGCCGGCCGGGAAGAGCCCCGGCCGTACCCGAAGGTTCCCCAACTCCCAGGAGCAGTCCGGATGGCAGCGTCAGCAGCGGGCTCCGGGGGGACCTTCGGGCGGGACCTCTCGGAGTGGCGGATCGTGCTGGTCGCCTGGCGGCTGATGGTGCTGCAGGCCGCCCACCCGGTGGTCGGGGCAGGGACGGCCGAGCACTCCACCTACCGGGGCCGCCCCTGGCGCCGGATCGAGCACACCATGGCCAGCGGCCGGCGGCTGTTCCAGGCCGACGAGGAGCAGCTGTGGCGGGAGGTCCAGCGGCTCGACCGGGCGCACCGGCGGATCGTCGGCGCCGCCGAGGACGGGTGCGGCTACGACGCCCGGGACCCGGACGCCCGGGCCTGGGTGCTGCTCACCCTCTTCGAGAGCGTCGTCGCGATGCGGGAGCTGAGCGGCGATCCGTACACGGCGGAGGAACTGGAGTCCTCGTACCGGGAGTTCGCCGGGATCGCGACGGTGTTCGGACTGTCCTCGGGGGAGCTGCCCGCCACCGCGGCCGAGCTGCGCGGCCGGTTGCGCCGGGCGGTGGCCGAGCAGCTGGAGTTCACCGCGACGGCGCGCCGTCTGCTGTACGACCTGCTGAGCGAGGTGCCGTGCCCGCGCCGGCTGCGCTTCCTCGGGCCGGCCGGCTGGCGGGCGGTGCGCGCGGTGGCCGGCCGGCTGGCCGCCGAACTGACCGTGGCGGACCTTCCGGCGGTCTTCCGCGAGCGCTTCGGCCTGGTGCCCACCCGGCGCGGACGGCTGCTCTCGCTGCTGCTGCACCGCGGCGCCCGGGTGCTGGTCACCGGGCTGCCGGACCGCCACCGCTACCGGGCGCCGGGGGCGGGCTCCCCGTCCCGGCCCCGGCGGCCCGCGCGGCGGGACACCGGGCGGCAGGACACCAGGCCGCCCCGGCTGGACCGGTTCTTCCGGGAGGTGCTGGACCGGACCGGGGACGGCCACCTCACTGCCCACGACTTCCGGGCGATGGCGCACGACGTGTGCCGGCAGCTGGAGCTCTCCGAGGAGGGGGAGGCCCGGGTGTACGACGCCTTCGAGCGCTGGTGGGAGGAGCTGCGGGCGGGCATGGACACCGACGGCGACGGCCGGGTGGCCCGGGCCGAGTACGTCGCCGCCACGCTGGCCGGCTGCGACCGCGACCCGGCGTACCTCGAGCGCGGGCTGCTGCCCGCGCTCCGGGCGGTGTTCGATGCGGCCGACGCGGACGGGGACGGCCTGCTGGACTTCGCCGAGTACCGGGTGCTGTTCGGCGGACGGCGCGTCCACCCGGCCGAACTCGCGCACGGGTTCCGGAAGTTGGACACCGACGGGGACGGGGTGATCACCTCGGCGGAGTTCCTGCGCGGCTTCGTGGACTACTTCACCGCCCGGGCCCCCTCGGCCCCGGGCACCCAGCTGCTCGGCCGGGCCTGAGAGCTGTCGGGCCCCGACGGCTGCCGGACGTGCGGCCCCGGCCCCGACCGCCGTCGGCCCCGACCGCTGCCGCCGAGCACGACGCCGACCACGACGCCGACCACGCCCGGCACCCCGGCCAGCCGGTCGGCCATCGCTTCGATGATCGCGTGCACGGTGAACATGCCTTTCTGTCAGGGCAGTAGCTGTCAATGCTACGGACCGTCCAGATTTCCCGCCCCACCTTCCCGGCTGCTCGTTGTGGCCCGGCGGCCCGCTTCGCAGACTGTGCGCACGGCATCGCCGCCGGTAGAACCCCACCCCGCCCGCTCCTTCCGCGTAAGGGTGGTGGATACTGAGCTTGTGAACGTGTTCACGTTCACAAGCGGGCAAGCATGCACATCTGGGCAGCGGTCCCCGGCTATAGATGAAGTTTGTCCGAAATGTGACCTCGATCGAGGTCGGTTGGAGAGAGGGCGACGTGGAACTGGCAATCGCTCACGAAACCATCGCGCGATGGCAATTCGGCATCACCACCGTCTACCACTTCCTCTTCGTACCGCTCACCATCAGCCTCGCCGCGATCGTGGCGGGACTCGAGACCGCGTGGGTGCGGACGGACAAGGAGAAGTACTTCCACGCCACGAAGTTCTGGGGGAAGCTCTTCCTGATCAACATCGCGATGGGCGTGGTCACCGGCATCGTGCAGGAGTTCCAGTTCGGCATGAACTGGTCCGACTACTCCCGCTTCGTCGGTGACGTCTTCGGCGCCCCGCTCGCGATGGAGGCGCTGATCGCCTTTTTCTTCGAGTCGACCTTCATCGGCCTGTGGATCTTCGGCTGGGACAAGCTGCCGCGGAAGCTGCACTGCGCCTGCATGTGGATGGTCGCGCTCGGCACCGTGCTCTCGGCCTACTTCATCCTGGCGGCCAACTCCTGGATGCAGCACCCGGTCGGCTACACGATCGACCCGGCCACCGGCAAGGCCCAGCTGACCGACATCGCCAAGGTGCTGTTCCAGGACACCACCGTCACCGTCGTCCTGCACACCCTGACCGCGGCCTTCCTCACCGGCGCGGCGTTCATGGTCGGCATCGCCTCCTTCCACCTCTGGAAGGCCAAGCGCAAGCCGGAGAGCCCCGCCGCCGCCCCGGAGAAGGTCGCCGTGATGCGGACCTCGCTGCGGCTCGGTCTGGTGCTCGCGGTGGTCTTCGGCCTGGGCACCGCGCTCAGCGGCGACTCGCTCGCCAAGGTCATGTTCCGTCAGCAGCCGATGAAGATGGCCGCCGCCGAGGCGCTCTGGGACACCAAGGCGCCGGCGCCGTTCTCGGTCTTCGCGGTCGGCGACGTCGGCAAGGGCCACAACTCGGTGGAACTGGAGATCCCCGGGATACTGTCCTTCCTCGCCAACAGCGACTTCAGCTCCTCCGTCCCCGGCATCAACGACACCGCCGAGGCCGAGGCCGCCAAGTACGGCGGCGACCCCAAGGACTACATCCCGAGCATCTTCGTCACCTACTGGGGCTTCCGCCTCATGATCGGCTTCGGGATGACCTCCTTCGTGGCCGGGGCGATCGGGCTCTGGACCACCAGGAAGAAGCGCTTCCTCCACCCGGAGTTCCGCACCGGGGACACCGAGGTGCCCAGGCTGATGCTCACCCCGAAGCGGGAGCTGGGGCCCTTCCTCACCAAGTGGAGCTGGCGGATCGGGATCCTCACCATGGGCTTCCCGCTGATCGCCAACAGCTTCGGCTGGATCTTCACCGAGATGGGCCGGCAGCCCTGGGCGGTGTTCGGGCTGATGACCACCGCCAGTGCCGTCTCGCCCAACGTGGGCATCGGCACCCAGATCGGAGCACTGGCGACCTTCACCACGCTGTACGCGATCCTCGCCGTCGTCGAGGTGAAGCTGCTGGTCAAGTACGCCAAGGCCGGCCCGGTCACCGACGAGCGGCCGCCCACCGAGGACCCGACGCTGCGCGGTCCCGCCTCCGGCGACGACGCCGACAAGCCGCTCGCCTTCGCCTACTGAGGCCACCCAGGATCGATAGGACCGACACACCATGGAACTTCACGACGTCTGGTTCGTCCTGATCGCCGTCCTCTGGATCGGCTACTTCTTCCTGGAGGGCTTCGACTTCGGCATCGGCATCCTCACCAAGCCGCTCGCCCGGAACACCGCCGAGCGCCGGGTGCTGATCAACACCATCGGCCCGGTCTGGGACGGCAACGAGGTCTGGCTGCTGACCGCCGGCGGCGCCACCTTCGCGGCCTTCCCGGACTGGTACGCGACCCTCTTCAGCGGCTTCTACATCCCGCTGCTGCTGATCCTGGTCTGCCTGATCGTGCGCGGCGTCGCCTTCGAGTACCGGGCCAAGCGGCCCGAACCGCGCTGGCAGCGGAACTGGGAGGAGGCGATCTTCTGGACCTCGCTGGTCCCGGCCTTCCTCTGGGGCGTCGCCTTCGCCAACATCGTCCGGGGCGTCGACATCGACGCGCAGAAGAACTACGTCGGCGGCTTCTGGGACCTGCTCAACCCGTACGCGCTGCTCGGCGGCCTGGTGACGCTCAGCCTGTTCACCTTCCACGGCGCGGTGTTCGCCGCGCTCAAGACGGTCGGCGACATCCGCGACCGGGCCCGGGACGCGGCCCTGAAGGCCGGACTGGCGGCCGCGGCGCTGGCGCTGGTCTTCCTGGTCTGGACCCAGGCCGACAACGGCAACGGCCGGAGCCTGGCCGCCCTGGTGATCGCGGTGCTCGCCCTGCTCGGCGCGCTGCTCGCCAACCGGGCCGGCCGCGAGGGCCGGGCCTTCGTCCTCTCCGGGGCGACGATCGTGGCCGCGGTCGCGATGCTCTTCCTCGCGCTCTTCCCCGACGTCATGCCGTCCACCCTGAACCCGGAGTGGAGCCTGACCGTGACCAACGCGGCCTCCTCGCCCTACACGCTCAAGCTGATGACGATCGTGGCCGCCGTGTTCACCCCGCTGGTGCTGCTCTACCAGAGCTGGACGTACTGGGTGTTCCGCAAGCGGATCGGTGTCCAGCACATCCCCGGGCACGATCCGGCCGCCGCGCTCGACCAGGGCTGAGGCCATGAAGCCGGTCGACCCCCGACTCCTCGCCCACGCCCGCACCACCCGGGTCTTCCTCGCCGGATCCGTCCTGCTGGGGACGGTGAACGCGGCCCTGGTGGTGGCCCAGGCGGGCCTGATCGCCGAACTCGTGGTCCGCGGCTTCCAGCAGCGGGCCGGGCTCGGTGAACTCGGCACCCCGCTGGCGCTGCTGGCGCTCACCGCGGTCGGGCGCGGGCTGGTCGGCTGGCTCACCGAACTGGTCGCGCACCGGTCCGTCGCCCGGGTGAAGTCCACCCTGCGGCGCCGGCTGCTCGACCACGCCACCGCGCTCGGCCCGGCCTACCTGGCGGGCCGGCGCACCGGCGAACTCACCGCGCTGGCCACCCGGGGCGTCGACGCGCTCGACGACTACTTCGCCCGCTACCTGCCGCAGCTGGCGCTCGCCGTGGTCGTCCCGGCCACCGTGCTGCTGCGGATCGTCGGTGCCGACGTCACCTCGGCCGCGATCATCGCCGGCACCCTGCCGCTGATCCCGCTGTTCATGGTGCTGATCGGGATGGCCACCCAGGCCCGGATGGACCGTCAGTGGGAGGGGCTGTCCCGGCTCTCGCACCACTTCCTGGACGTGGTCGCCGGGCTGCCCACGCTCAAGGTGTTCGGCCGGGCCCGCGCCCAGGCCGCCACCATCGCCCGGATCACCGCCGACTACCGCCGGGCCACCCTGCGCACCCTGCGGATCGCCTTCGTCTCCTCCTTCGCGCTGGAACTGCTCTCCACCCTCTCGGTCGCCCTGGTCGCCGTCACCGTCGGTTTCCGGCTGGTCGACGGCACCCTCGACCTGGAGACCGGGCTGCTGATCCTGGTCCTCGCCCCCGAGGTCTACTTCCCGATCCGCCAGGTCGGCGCGCTCTACCACTCCAGCGTCGAGGGACTCACCGCCGCCGACCGGATCTTCGAGGTGCTGGAGACCCCGCTGCCGCCGCGCGGCACCGTGCCCGCGCCCGACCTGGCCGGGGCCGCCCTCACCGCCGAGGGCCTCGTGGTGGCCTTCCCCGGCCGCGGCACGCCCGTCCTGGACGGCGCCTCGCTCACCCTCCGCCCCGGCGAGACGGTCGCCCTCACCGGGCCCTCCGGGGCCGGCAAGTCCACCCTGCTCGGCGTCCTGCTCGGCCTCACCGCGCCCACCGCCGGAACGGTCCGGATCACCGCCGCCGACGGGCGGACCCACGACCTGGCCGAGCTGGAGCCGGACAGCTGGCGGCGGCAGATCGCCTGGGTGCCGCAGCACCCGCACCTGTTCGCCGGGACCGTCGCCGACAACCTGACCCTGCACCGGCCCGGAGCCACCGAGCAGCAGCAGCGCGCGGCCCTGCGCTCCGCGCACGCCCTCGACTTCGTCGACCGGCTGCCGCAGGGTCTCGCCACCCGTCTCGGCGAGGACGGCGCCGGGCTCTCCGCCGGACAGCGCCAGCGGCTCGCGCTCGCCCGGGTGCTGCTCGCCGACGACCGCCCGCTGGTCCTGCTCGACGAGCCCACCGCCAACCTGGACGGCGACTCCGAGGCGGCCGTCGTCGACGCCGTCCGGGCACTGGCCGCCGACCCGGCGCGCACGGTGCTGGTGGTCGCGCACCGGCCCGCGCTGCTGGCCGCCGCCGACCGGCGGGTCCGGCTGACCGGCCCGGCCGCTCCTCCCGTCCCGGCCGCCGCCCTCCCCGCCGCATCCGCCTTCCCCGCTGCCGCCGTCCCCGCCGTCCCCGCCGTCCCGGCACCGGCGCCACCCGACCAGGACGCCCCGGCCCCCGCCGCGGGCGCCGTCCGGCCCCGGCTGGCGCTCTCGGTGCTGCTCGGCTCGCTCGCGCTCGGCTGCGCGGTGGCGCTGATGGCCACCTCCGGCTGGCTGATCTCCCGGGCCTCCGAGATGCCGCCCGTGCTCCATCTGATGATGGCCGTCACCGCGGTGCGCGCCTTCGGCATCGGCCGCAGCGTCTTCCGCTACGCCGAGCGGCTGGTCTCGCACGACGCGGTGCTGCGCACCCTCGGCACCCTGCGCGTCGCCGTCCACCGCCGGCTCGCCGTGCTGGCCCCGGCGGCGCTGCCCGCGTTCCGGCGGGGCGACCTGCTCTCCCGGCTGGTCGCCGACGTCGACGCGGTCCAGGACCACTACCTGCGCTGGCGGCTCCCGGCCGCGGTGGCGGCGGTGGTCTCCACCGCCACCGCGCTCGCCGTGGGCGCCTTCCTGCCCGCCGCCGGGCTGGTGCTGGGGCTCGGCCTGCTGCTCGCCGGCCTGGTGGTGCCCGCGCTGACCGCCCGCTGGTCGGCCGGCGCCGAGCGGCGGCAGGCCCCGGCGCGCGGGCGGCTCGCCACCGCCGTCCTGGACGCCTTCAGCGGCACCGCCGAACTCACCGTGGCCGGCGCCCTGCCGGGACGGCTGGCCGCCGTCCGCGCGGCCGACGCCACGCTGACCGGGCTGGCCGCCCGCTCGGCCGCCACCGCGGCGCTCGGCACCGGGCTGATCACCCTGCTCACCGGCCTCACGGTGGCCGGCGCCGCGGCGGCGGGGCTGCACGGCGTGGCGTCCGGGGCGCTCGCCCCGGTCTGTCTGGCCGTGGTCGTGCTGACCCCGCTGGCGGCCTTCGAGGCGGTCACCGGGATGCCCGCCGCCGTCCAGGCCCGCCGGCGCGGCCTGGCCGCCTCGGAGCGGCTCGCCGAGGTGCTGGACGCGCCGGAGGCCGTGGCCGAACCCGCCGAGCCGGCCGCGCTGCCCGGGCAGCCGCTGCCGATCACGGTCCGCGGCCTGACCGCCCGGTACCCCGGCCGGAGCGTGGACGCGCTGAGCGGCGTCGACCTCGACCTCGCCCCCGGCCGGCGGATCGCCGTGGTCGGCCCGTCCGGTTCCGGCAAGACCACGCTCGCGCACACGCTGCTCCGCTTCCTGGACCAGCGCGCGGGCGCCGTCGTCCTCGCCGCCGGCCGTCCACAGGCTGTGGACAGCCGCGCGCTGGCGGGGGAGGACGTCCGCCGGGTGGTCGGGCTCTGCGCGCAGGACGCCCACGTCTTCGACAGCTCGCTCCGGGAGAACCTGCGTCTCGCCCGGCCCGGTGCCGACGAGGAGGAGCTGCGGGCCGCGCTCGCCGCCGCCCGGCTGCTGGACTTCACCGACTCGCTGCCGGACGGCCTGGACACCATGGTCGGCGAGCACGGCGCCCGGCTCTCCGGCGGGCAGCGGCAGCGGCTGGCGCTGGCCCGGGCACTGCTCGCGGACTTCCCGGTGCTCGTCCTGGACGAGCCGGCCGAGCACCTCGACCTGCCCACCGCCGACGCGCTCACCGCCGATCTGCTCGCCGCCACCGCCGGGCGCAGCACCGTCCTGATCACCCACCGGCTGGCCGGACTGGACGACGGCACGGTGGACGAGGTGCTGGTCCTGGAGGCGGGCCGGGTGGTCGAGCGGGGCGGCTGGTCGGAACTGCTGGCCCGGCCGGAGGGTCGGCTGCGCGCCCTGCACGACCGGGAGCGGGAGGCGGAGGGCCTGCCGCTGGCGGTCGGGTAGCCCCGGGGCCGGGTGTCCTGGCCCCGGGCGGAGGGGAGTCGCCGGCCCTCGTCCGTCGCGTCGCTACTTCTGACGAAAACCGTACAAACTACGCTCATCGTCATGGACCCCACGCCAGAGCTGCCCGAGCCCGCCGGGACCGACTCGCCCGCCCCGTCCGCCGCGTCCGGCGGGGCCGCCGGGCCGGTGGCGGCCGGTGGGTCGGCCGGGGTGCCCTCCGCCCCCGGCGACCCGGAGGCGGACCAGGTGCCCCACCGCGTCCCCGAGATCGCCTCGCTGGGCCTGGACACCCTGGTCACCGAGGTGGCCGAACGGCTGCAGTCCGCCGCCGCCGTCACCGACCGGATGCAGCGGCTGCTGGAGGCGGTCGTCTCGGTCGGCGCGGGTCTGGACCTGCACGCCACCCTGCACCGGATCGCCACCGGCGCCGCCGAGCTCGTCGACGCCCGCTACGCCGCCCTCGGGGTGATCGCCCCCAACGGGCACGGGCTCTCCGACTTCATCCATGTCGGAGTGGACGACGCGGTGGCGGCCCGGATCGGCGAGCTGCCGGTCGGCCGGGGCATCCTCGGGGCGCTGATCGACCGCCCCGAGCCGCTGCGGCTCGGCGAGCTCGGCGCCGATCCCCGCTCGTACGGCTTCCCCCCGCACCACCCGGAGATGAGGACCTTCCTCGGCGAGCCGATCAGGATCCGCGACGAGGTGTTCGGCAATCTCTACCTGACCGAGAAGAAGGGCGGCGGCGCCTTCACCCCCGAGGACGAGCAGGTGGTGCACGCGCTGGCCGCCGCGGCCGGGGTCGCGATCGAGAACTCCCGCCTCTACGAGGAGGGCCGGCGCCGGGAGCGGTGGATCGCCGGGGCGGCCGCCGTCACCACGGCGCTGCTCTCCAGGGACGAGGCGGAGATCGCCCTCACCGTCGCCGCCGAGCAGGTCAGGGAGCTGGCGGACGCCGCGCTGGGCATGATCCTGCTGCCGGTCGCCGACGAGGACGCCGGCACCGTGCGGATGCGGGTCGCGCACGCCTCCGGGGAGGCGGCCGAGTTCGTGCGCGGCGAACTGCTGCCGCCGGACAGCTTCGCCGCCCGGCTGCTCGACGGCGAGAGCGTCCACCTGGACGACATGTCCACCGACCCGACCGTGGTGATCCGGCTCGCCCGCAGCTTCGGCCCGTCGCTGGCCGTGCCGATGGTCGCCGCCCGCCGGGTGCTCGGCGGGCTGTGCGTATGGCGTCCGCGGGGCGCGATGCCGTTCACCGACGGGGAGAAGCAGCTGGCCGAGACCTTCGCCTCGCAGGCCGCGCTCGCACTGCGGCTCGCCGAGGGCCAGCGCGACCAGCAGCGGCTCGCGGTCTTCCAGGACCGCGACCGGATCGCCCGCGACCTGCACGACCTGGTCATCCAGCGGCTGTTCGCCACCGGGATGATGCTGGAGGGCGCCGCCCGGCGGGCCATCGTCCCCGAGGTGAAGGTCCGCATCGGCGAGGCCGTCGACGAACTGGACGCCACCATCCAGGAGGTCCGCACCACCATCTACGCGCTCCAGCACGACGACCACGGCGACGCGCCGGACACCCTGCGGACCCGGGTGCTGCGCGAGTGCAGCCAGACCGCTGCGGCGCTCGGCTTCAAGCCCTCGGTCTCCTTCGTCGGCCCGGTGGAGAGCCTGGTCGGCGAGAAGACCGGTCGTCAACTGCTCGCGGCGCTGCGGGAGATGCTCTCCAACGCGGCCCGGCACGCCCGGGCCTCCCGGGTCGGCGTCGAGGTCGACTCGACCGTGCACCTGGACGACGACGGCCGGCCCGTCGGCGGCGACCCGGAGTCGCTCGACCGGGGCGGGCGCCCCGGGGTCCTGCTGACCGTCACCGACGACGGGGTCGGCATCCCGGAGGGCGGGCGGCGCAGCGGCCTGCGCAATCTGACCCGGCGGGCCGAGGCGCTGGGCGGGGACGCCTGGCACGAGCCGGGGCCGTACGGCCGGGGTACCAGGGTGCGCTGGACGGCGCGTCTCTGAGTGTCCGTCGGGCGGCCGGGCGACGCCCCGTCGGCGGGGCCGGCCGGGCGTCGGAATGGTCGGGGCGACTCGGGACATTCTCGAACGGTTGGTGAACGACGCGCAGCGCCGGCGGGAGTGCTTGGCGCGCGGAAGGTGTGCAGTCGGTGAAAGTTTAACGAGAGAGAACTTCCCGGCCAACGGAGAAAGTTGTGCATTTCGTGGCCTTCCGGCGCTCTCGTGTGCACACATAGCTTTACTCCCGTCTCGGAGAGAAACCGGACCGTGGGGGAGCAGTGGACGCGTCTGGCCGCGGTCACACCGCAGCAGGGGCAGGTCGAGGGGGATTCCGGGCCGAACGGGCGCCGGACGGACGGTACCGCTGGCAACTGAAGGCGCCGAACGGGCGCGTTGTCGCGGTGACCGCGGCCGGGTACGAGACGGCTGCGGAGGCGGAGCGCGGCTTCGACGGCTTACGGGTCGTCGCGGACGGGCTCACCGCCCGGATCACGCACGTCCGGGACGGCATCGGGTGGGTCTGGGTGGTCCCGGGCACCCGCAACCTCCCGGAGGTGCGGTCGAGCCGTGCCTACGAGCGGTACGCGACCTGTCAGAACGCCTTCCGGCGCTTCGTGGTGCTGCTGGCGAAACAGCCGGCCCTCGAACGTCCCGAACCGATGGAGCGGGGGCCGTCGTTGAGAACGTCCGATGTCCACTGAGCGACGCGGGCCGCGCCTGCTCTCCGTCCCGGTCGGCGACCGTTCGCTGTCCTGGGCGCTGCGAGCGGCGAACGGCAGACAGCTCGGCGTGGGCGTGCGCACCTATCGCAACGAGCAGGAACTCACCGACGCCGTCCGTGAGTTGATCATCGAGCGGACGGCACTGCGGTGCACCGTCGGCCAGTCCGAGGCCCGGCTCTGGGTCTGGACGGCCTACCTGCCGGTCCGCACCACCCGTCCGGGTGCCGCCGAGGCGGCCGGGCCGGTGGCCCGCAGCGCCCGGGGCTACCTCCGGCGCGACCAGTGCCAGGCCGGCGTGACCGGATTCCTGTCCGGGCTCCAGCGCCTGGGCCAGGAGTCGCGGCGCCCCGGCCGGGAGGACAGCTGGCCGTTCTGACGGCCCGTCCGCAGTTCCGCAGCCGCCTTCGGGCGGCTGTTCGTGCTGGCCCCGCACAGGGGCCGGCTTCCCCCTCTTCCGGTGAAGCCCAGGTATCCGGCAACCCCCCGAGTCGCCACCTGGAGAAGAACGTCACCGGCCTCCCACCTGCGACTTTCCCACCCTCCGCGGCCGCGCTGACCTGTCGCTAAACCTCTCCGAACCGAGAAATCGACAATCGCCGGCGGCCGGGCTCGGCCCTTCCGACGGAACCGGGCCGACCGACAGGATCGGCACTGCCGGAGCGGCCACCGCGGACGTGGCCACCGGCCCCGGTCACTGACCACCAGTACCCGGGCACAGCGATGTACTGCTCTCCCACCGGAGGAAGAGGAACATGCGCAAGACCGCTGCCAAGCTGCTCGCCGCCGCCGCCATCGCCACCTCGGTCGCCACCGTCGCCGCCGGCACCGCCGTCGCCGACCCGTCGACCCTGCCCACCCTGCCGGTCGCGCAGGACATCGTGGGCGTCGGCTCGGACACCACCCAGGCCGTCCTGAACCAGTTCTCGACCGACTACAACGCGTTCCTGGGCGCCAGCAGCACCCTCCCGCGTCTGTACAGCTGGGACGCGACCGGCTCCTCGCCGATCACCACCAAGACCGGTGCCACCTCGCTGGCCCGCCCGAACGGCTCGAGCGCCGGCATCTCCGCGCTGGACGCCACCACCAAGACCACGGTCGACTTCGCCCGCTCCTCGCGCGGCCCGAAGAACAGCACCCCGACCGTCCCGGGTGACCCGACCACCGACCTGTTCGTGGCCTTCGCCAAGGACGCGGTCTCCGTCGCCACCACCACGACGGGCAGCAACGCGCCGACCAACCTGTCCAAGAACGACCTGATCAACATCTACAACTGCACCTACACCAACTGGAACCAGATCCCGGGCTACACGGGCGCCGGCGGCACCATCAAGGCCTTCCTCCCGCAGGTCGGCTCCGGCACCCGCTCCTTCTTCCTGTCGGCCCTCGGCCTGGCCAACGGTGGCGCTTGCGTCCTGGCCAACCCGACCGTCCAGGAGAACCAGGGCACCGACGCGCTCCTGAACGACCCGAACGCGATCGTTCCCTACTCCGCCGCCCACTACATCGGCCAGGTCTACAACGGCCACAGCAGCGGCAGCGACGCCGCGGGCGCCCTGACCATCCGTTCGATCGACGGCATCGCCCCGGTCGACGGCACCAACGCCCTGTCGGCGACCTTCGCCAACACCGCCTTCGGCCGCGTGGTCTACAACGTCGTCCGCGAGGCGAACTGGAACGCCACCGACACCCAGGGCACCGCGCTGCGCGCGATCTTCGGCACCAACGGCTGGATCTGCAAGAACGCCACCGCCACCGCCGACATCAAGAGCTACGGCTTCCGTACCCTCCCGGTCGGCGCCTGCGGCAGCACCACCCACGCGGTCTGATCACACCCCGTACTTCCGGCGGCCGGGGGCTTGCGCCCCTGGCCGCCGGGCCACGCCGGGGCGCCCGGAGCGACTCCGGGCGGGCCGGCGGCACCACCGCACCACCGCACCACCGCCGCGGCGCCGTACGCACACAGCACCGTACGAACGCGGCACCGCTCCACCGCAACACCGCGCGAAAGCCCGACCCACGGCCTCATGGCCGAACCGTTCCACGTTGCACACCTAGGAGAGCAGTATGTCCCGCACCAGCGCCCGTCTTGCCGCCGTTGCCACCGCTGTTGTGCTCGCCACCACCGGCGCGGCCACCTCGGCCTCCGCCGCCACCCCGGCCACCGGCAGCGCCGTGGTGAACGAGAGCAACACCTTCCTGATCAACTCCCTCTCGGCGGGCGTCATGGTCTTTGCCCTCCCGACGGCCACCGGCTCCTACGACAGCGCCACCGGCCTGTCCGCCGCGTTCCCGGTGACCGGCGGTTCCGCCAACCTCCCCGGCTACTACGGCGACGTCCAGCTGGGCGGCGGGCTGCTCTTCATCAACCTGCGCACCGGCAAGACCGCCGTCTTCAAGAACCTGTCCTTCAACGTGGGCAACTGGCAGATCACCGGTGTGCCGCAGGGCGGCACCACCCCGGTCGCGCTGCTCGACCCGGCCGGCGACACCACGGTCTCCGGCAACGCCGCCGCCAGCACGCTGACCGCCAGCGACCTCCAGGTGGACGAGGAGGGTGCGAAGTACCTCGACACCAAGCTGAACACCACCTTCTTCACCGCGGGTCAGTCGGTGGGTTCGCTGAACTTCACCTTCAAGGCCGGCAGCTGACACGCACCAGGTAACGGCGGCGGGGTCCGGATGTCCGGGCCCCGCTGTTCCGCGCTCCGGGGAACGGCCGGCGGAGTGATCAAAAGGGGTTGTTCGCAGGCGAGTTGTGGCCTCGTACACCCTGGCGATCCACGGCGTCCATGTACGGCTGGCCGAATGGTGACTGACCATCGGCGGCATCTGGCCAACTCGCGCCGGGGTCCGGCCGGTTCCCCGTCTACGCGCGAAGCGCGTCCCTGGAGGTGCACGTCATGAGAGTCCGTCCACCGGGTTCGAGAGCCCTGGGGAGGTGGAGGAGGGGACTGCTGGCACTGGGGACGGCCTGGGCGGTCGTAGGAGTCTCGGCGATCCTGCCGCTGGGCGCGGGAACGGTTCCGCAGGCGGCGGCGGCCACGGCGACGACCGTGGACGGGCCGGCCGTCTGGCGCCCCGCGAGCCAGGACTACGGCCCCAAGGGAAAGATCACCGTCTCCTCCACCGCCAACCTCAGCAACGAGGTCGTCCACGTCTCCTGGGAGGGTTTCACCCCGACCGTGGACCCGCTGGGCCAGCCGGTGAAGTTCGTCAAGCTCAACAGCCCCACCGGCCAGGAGCTCTACCCCGTCCGGATCTACCAGTGCCGGGGCACCGACCCCACCGTGCACGACTGCTACGGCAGCACCAAGTTCAACCAGGACCCGGCCAAGGGCTTCCTCCAGCCGGCGCCCCCGCCGGGAACCACCACGCCGGAGTACCCCTTCAACGGCGCGGTCCGGGTCACCGGCCCCGACGGCCGCGGCGAGGCGGACATCGAGGTGTGGACCTCCCAGGAGAGCCAGAGCCTCGGCTGCGACTCCACCCACCCGTGCTCCTTGGTCGTTGAGGCCAACTACGGTGGGGACTCGCTCGGTTGGACGACCGACAACTACCAGCTCGACTGCGCGAACCACACCCTCGACAATCCGGTCGAGAGCGGGTTCTTCGCGGCGGCCTCGGAGTCGATCTTCGCCATGAACGGCGCGGAGAACGACACCTGGAACCCGGGCGAGAGCTGCGCCTGGGCGAACCGGGTCGTGATCCCGCTCTCCTTCGCGCCGACCGCGGGCGACTGCCCCAGTGCTTCGCAGGACCTGCTGGTCGCCGGCCTGGCGATGGCCAACCGCGCGATGCAGCAGTGGCGCGCCGGTCTGTGCCAGGGCTCGAACGCGCTCGGGGTGGACTACATCGCGAACCAGGGCGAGCCGCAGGCCAGGGCGAACTTCCGGAAGCAGACGGGGCCGGACGTCGCCCTGACCGCACTCCCGGAGACCGAACCGGCGAACCGCCCGTACGTCTACGCGCCGCTGGCGACCACGGCGATCTCGGTCGCCTACGTGGTCGACGACGTGGCCAACTCCGGCCAGATCAAGACGCTCAACCTGACCCCGCGACTGCTGGCGAAGATGCTGACCCAGTCCTATGCGATGGTCAAGGGCGTCACGATCGACTCGGTCGCGAACAACCCGGTGTGCATCTTCGAGGACAAGGACTTCCTCGACCTCAACCAGCTGGACCCGGCGGGCGGCCAGCGCTGGCCCAAGTGCACCGACCAGGCCTGGCTGGCCGACTCGGCGCCGATCGTGCTCGGCGGCACCACCGACCTGATCTACCAGCTGACCTCGTGGATCGCCGCGGACCCGGAGGCCGCGGCCTTCCTGCGGGGCGAGCCGGACCCGAACGGCATGCACGTCAACACCTTCTACCGGCAGCCCGCGTTCGCCGGCTACCCGGTGGACGCCATCAGGGTGCAGGACTACTCCGGCCCCGGCGACTGGAAGATGTACGAGATCAACCCGCTCAACAACGGTCTGGCCCAGGTCGCGCGCAACCTCCTGATGGCCAAGCCGACCTGCCAGTCCCCGTACGCCGACGTGGACGGCAAGCACCCCGGCTGCGCGCCGGTGGACCCCGGCCGCCGCGGGCTGTTCGCGATCATGGACAGCGGTCAGGCAAAGGCGTACGGCATGCCGGAGGCGGCGCTCCGCAACCCGGCCGGGCAGTTCGTGAAGCCGACCCAGGACTCGCTCGGGGCCGCCGTCGCGACCATGCCCGTCGACCCCGCCACCGGCACCCAGACGCTGCCGTACGGCGTCGCCGGAACCGCGTTCGCGGGTTCGGCGCAGGCGTACCCGCTGTCGGTCGTGCAGTACGCGATGATGCCGACCGGCGGCCTCTCCGCCGCGAAGGCGAAGGCGGCCTCGGACTTCCTGCGCCGGGTGACCGACCCGGCCGAGGGCCAGCGGTACGGGAACGAGCCCGGTTTCCTGACCGCCGGCTTCCTCGCCCTGACGGGCGACCAGCAGGCACAGGCCCGGTCCGCCGCGGCGCACGTGGCGGCGCAGGACGGCACCTACCCCGGCAACCAGCCGGGCCCGAAGCCGACCGAGCCCGGGGGCGAGAACGGCGGCCAGACCGGCGGCCCCGGGACCGACGGCGGGACCACCGGTGGTACTGACGGCGGAACCACCGGTGGTACCGACGGCGGGACCACCGGCGGGACCGACGGCGGGACCACGGGCGGGACCACCGGCGGCAGCGACGGTGGGAGCACCGGCGGGACCACGGGCGGGACCACCGGCGGGAGCGACGGTGGGACCACCGGCGGCTCGACGGGGTCCACGGGTTCGACCGGTACCTCGGGTTCGACGGGGTCGACGGGCTCCACCGGCTCGACCGGTACCTCGGGTTCGACGGGCTCCACCGGTACCTCGGGTTCCACCGGCAGCAGGACGTCCACCGGCTCGGGCACGACCGGTGCGGCCGGTACCGGTTCGGGCTCCGGCACCGCCGCGGTTCCCGCGGCAACCGCACCCGCGGCCGCGGCGCCCGCCAAGTCGACCCCGGCTCCGGCCAAGTCGACCCCGGCCGCCGCTCCGGCCGCCACCGGTCCGCTCGCCGCCGCTCCGGTCGCCGCCGGAACGCCGGCCGCCGACCGCTCCGGCGGCGCCCGGCTGCTGCTGCCGATCGCGCTGATCGCCGGCGCGGTCCTGCTGGTGGGAGGCCCGCTGGCGCTCGTCCTGGCCGGTACGCCGGCCGGCGCGAGGATCGCCGCCGGGGCGTCCGGGGTCTGGGCGCGCCTGCGTCCGGGCCGCCGCGTCTGACGGCGCACGTTCCGACTCGGCGGGGCCGCTGTCCCGGCCCCGCCGAGTGCCTTCCCCGTCCCCGACAGTCCCCCCGCACCTGTCCCGTACCGAGCGCGCCGGAGAGCAGACCATGACAGCCGCCGCCGAGCCCGCGACACCGTTCGCCGAGACTCCAGGCCAGCCGGACCACGACACACCCCGCACCATCACCGCCCCGTCCACGCCCGGTGACCGGGTGTTCCGCGGTTTCCTGCGGGCGGCCGGGCTCTCAGTCTTCGCGATCATGGGCCTGATCGCCTTCTTCCTCGTCCTGCGCGGCGCCGACGCGCTCCGCGAGGTCGGCTTCTCCTTCATCACCGAGCAGAAGTGGCTGACCCAGGCGCACAGCTTCGGCATCGCCGCCGTGCTGCCGAACGGCCTGCTGATCGCCGTCATCGCCCTGCTGATCGCCGTCCCGGTGGCGCTGACCTCGGCCGTGTTCATCTCCGAGTACGTGCCGGTCCGGCTCCGGGCGACCCTGATCTCGCTGGTCGACCTGATGGCCGCGATCCCCAGCATCGTCTACGGCCTCTGGGGCCTGTTCTTCCTCCAGCCGCGGATCATCGGCTTCGTCCGCTGGATGTCCGACCACCTGGGCGGCACGATCCCCTTCCTCAAGGTGCGCACCGGTGACATCGCCAGCTCCTACACCTCGTCGACCTTCATCGCCGGTGTCGTCGTCTCGCTGATGATCATCCCGATCGTCACCTCGCTCAGCCGGGAGGTGTTCTCCCAGGCGCCGCAGGGCGAGCGGGAGGGCGCCTACGCGCTCGGCTCGACCCGCTGGGGCATGGTGCGGACCGTGGTGCTGCCCTTCGGCCGCGGCGGCGTGATCGGTGCCGTGATGCTCGGCTTCGGGCGCGCGATGGGCGAGACCATCGCCGTGGCGCTGATCATCTCGCCCAACTTCGAGCGGATCAGCCACGTCCTGGAGAGCGGCGCCAACTCGATCTCCGCGCTGATCGCCCTGCGCTTCGGCGAGTCGGACCCGCTCTCGCTCTCGGCGCTGATGGCGGCCGGCCTGGTGCTGTTCGGGCTCACCCTGCTGGTCAACATGGCGGCCGGGTTCGTGATCAACCGGTCCCGTTCCGGCGCGGCCACGGCGGACTGACCGTGAACCGCATCCCCCGCCCCCGCCCGTTGCCGCCCCGTTGTGAAGGGACGACCCGATGACCACACTCGATCTGCCGGCCGAAACCGCCCCGGCCCCGGCCCCGCCGAAGGCCGCGCCGCCGGCCGAGCGCCGGATCAGGATCGGCGGGGTGACCCGTGAGGACGTGCTGACCGTCCTCGGCGCCGCGACCGGATCACTGGCGCTGGACTGGATCCTCTACGAGCGCGTCATGCCGTTCAGCGGTGCGTTCGGCTTCCTGCTCTGCTGGTACCTGCTGTTCCTCGTCGGCTACAGCCTCCTCGGCCGGCTCCAGTGGGGGCCGCTGCTGGTGCGCGAGCGACTGGTGGCGGTGATCGCCTGGAGCGCGGGCCTCGCGGTGGTGGCGTTGATCGCCGACCAGATCGGCTACGTCTCGATGCGCGGCTACGAGGCGGCCCAGCACCTCAACTTCTTCACCGAGTCGATGGAGACGACCTCCGCGCTCTCGCCGATCACCTCGGGCGGCGCGGTGCACGCGATCCTCGGCTCGCTCGAACAGCTGGGCCTGGCCACCCTGTTCGCGGTGCCGCTGGGCATCTCGGCGGCGGTCTTCATGTCCGAGGTCGGGGGCCGGATGGCCCGCCCGGTGCGGACCCTGGTGGAGGCGATGACGGCGCTGCCGTCCATCGTGGCCGGCCTCTTCATCCTCGGCGTCGTGATCATCACCCTGGGATTCGAGAAGAGCGGCTTCGCCGCCTCGCTGGCCCTGACGGTGATGATGATGCCGATCGTCACCCGCGCCGCCGAGGTGGTGATCCGGCTGGTGCCGGGCACGCTGCGGGAAGCCTCCTTCGCCCTCGGCGCCAGCCAGTGGCGCACGGTGTGGAACGTCGTGCTGCCGACCGCCCGGCCCGGTCTGGTGACCGCGGTGGTGCTCGGCATGGCGCGCGGTGTCGGCGAGACCTCGCCGGTCCTGCTGACCGCGGGCTTCACCACCCAGCTCAACGCCAACCCGTTCAGCGACCGCCAGGTGTCGCTGCCGCTCTACATCTGGAACTACGTCAAGCAGCCCTACCCCGACATGGTCGCGCGGGCCTTCGCGGCGGCCCTCGCCCTGATGCTCATGGTGCTGATCCTCTTCGTCACCGCGCGCGTGCTCGGCGGCCGCCGTCCCGGGCAGCTGACCCGTCGCCAGCGCCGCCGGATCGAGCGGGGCGCCCGGGCCGCCGAGCGGTCCGCCCACGAGCGCCGGACGGTCGCGGCCGCCGGACCCGCTGTTGCCGGAGCCCACCGGACGACCTCCGGTACCACCGTGGCAGGAGCGAGCTGATGTCCGTAACAACCACCCACCGAACCAGAGGAGTTCCCATGTCGTGGGAGGCTGTTCGCCGACCCGTGGCACGTACCGCCGCCATGCTGCTCACCCTGTGCCTGACCGCGGCGGCACTGCTGCTGGGACAGGCCGTCCCGGCGTTCGCGGCCACCTCGCTGAACGCCGACGGGTCGAGCTGGGCCGGTCCGGCCATCGACCAGTGGCGCAACGACGTCAATCCGATGGGCATCAAGATCAACTTCAGTCCGTCGGGCTCCGCCGCGGGCCGCAACCAGTGGGCGATCGGCCAGAACGACTTCACCGCCTCCGACGTCCCCTTCCGGACCCAGCCGGACACCGGCGTCGGCGCGGGCGGCCACGAGGGCGGTTCGGGCAACGTCGAGAACCCGGTGTACGGGTACTCCTACGTCCCGATCACCGCGGGCGGCACCGCGTTCATGTACAACCTGACCGTCGCCGGCAAGCAGGTCCGCGACCTGCGGCTCTCGCCCAAGACCATCGTCGAGATCTTCACCCGTAAGATCACCAACTGGAACGACCCGAGGATCACCGCCGACTACGGCAAGGCGCTGCCCTCGATCCCGATGATCCCGATCGTCCGATCGGACGGTTCGGGCGCCACCGCCCAGTTCACCCGGTGGATGCAGCACACCTTCCAGGCCGAGTGGGAGGAGTACTGTCGGAGCATCAACAACGTCTCCTGCGGCGACTACACGGAGTTCTTTCCGAGGACCGCCCAGACGAAGGCGCTGAACGGCTCCGACGTCGTCGCCAACTACATCATGGGCTCCGCGGGCGAGGGCACCATCGGCTACGACGAGTACGCCTTCGCCAAGGGCAGCAACTGGCCCGTCGTCAAGGTGCTCAACCCCGCCGGGTACTACACCCTGCCCACCGCCTCCAACGTCGCCGTCGCCCTGACCGCCGCCAAGATCCGCGGCGTCGACGACAGCACCTCGCCGAGCGACCCGAACTTCCTGCAGCAGAACCTCGACGGCGTCTACGTCAACAACGACCCGCGGTCCTACCCGGTCTCCAGCTACAGCTACCTGATCGTCCCGCGCAAGGACGCCGCGCTCCCGCCGCCGCCGCGCTTCAACGACGACAAGGGCAGCGCGCTCAGCCGCTTCATCTCGTACGTGCTCTGCGCCGGCCAGGGCAAGGCCGACGAGCTCGGGTACTCGCCGATCCCCCGCAACCTGGTCCGCGGCGGCATCCTGCAGACCCAGCACATCCCTGGCAACGCCAGCACGGTCGACCCCAACACGCTCGCCAACTGCCCCAACCCGACCTTCACCGGTGAAGAGCTCACCGTTCTGAAGAACGCCCCGCAGCCCAGCCCCTGCGACGCCAAGGGCGCCCCGCTGGACTGCAAGGTCGAGAACGGCAAGCCGGTGACGGGCGGAACCACCTCGGGCGGCTCCGGCACCACCGGTGGCGCGGCAGCGGGCGGTTCCGGCTCGGGCGGTGCCGCCACCGGCGGCGCCGGAGCGGCGGGCGGTGCGGCCACCGGGGGCTCCGGCTCCACCGGCGGCGCGACCGGCGGCGCGGCCACGACGAGCGGCGCCGGGGGCACCGGCAAGGCCACCACCACCAAGACCCCCGGCTCCACCGGCACCGGCACCACCGGCGGCGCGGCCACCACCGGCGGCGCCGGCAGCACGGGCGGCACCGGCGGTGACGCCGGCACCGGTGGCGCCGCGGCCGACCCCAACGCCCCGGCCGCCGACGACCCGAACGCGGCGGTCGACGGGACCGACGACCAGGCCGCCGAGCAGGTCGTCGACCCGCAGACCGGCCAGGTGGTCGCACGCGGCCGCGGCAGCGGCACCGCCACCGAGGTCACCGCGGACGTGGTCGAGGTCGCGGGCCGCCCGGAGGACTGGACCCTGAGCACGCTCACCGCGCTCGAACTGCTCGCCGTCGTCGTCGTCCCGCCGCTGCTCGGCCGCCGGCTGCTGCGCCGCCGCTCGCAGACGGGCGGCCGGTCATGACGGCGCCCGCGCTGGAGAAGCCCGCCGGTCCGGCGCCGGCCGCGCCCGCCCCGGCGGGCGCGGCCCCGCCCGCCGGCCCGGCGCCGCGGACCGCTCCGGCCGGGTCCGACGGCTCCGGCCGGACGGCCAAGCGGGTCAGGTTCCTGCAGGCGGCCTGGGCGGTGAGCCTGCTCGCGGCCATCACCATGGGCTTCGTCGGCTACCTGTTCACCCTGTCGCACGTCCAGCAGAAGCACTTCCAGTCCACCGCGTACAAGTCCTTCCGGGACCAGCTCGCCCGGGCGGTCGCCCCGACCGGCAAGGCCGCCGACGGCTCCCCCGTCGCGCTGCTGGACATCCCGGCGATCGGGCTGCACCAGGTGGTCGTGGTGGAGGGCACCACCGGCCGGGACCTCATGCGCGGCCCCGGCCACCGCCGGGACACCGCGCTGCCCGGCCAGACCGGGGTGGCGGTGCTGTTCGGCCGGGGGGCCACCTTCGGGGCGCCGTTCGGCGAGCTGAACAAGCTGCGGGTCGGGGACCGGATCGAGGCCACCACCGGCCAGGGCAAGTTCACCTACACCGTCAACGTGTACGGCGACGAGGACCACCCGATCGTGGACCCGGTCCGCAACCGGCTGGTGCTGGTGACCAGCGACTCCGACTGGATCCCGGAGTCGACGGTGATGATCGGGGCGCGGCTGGACGGGGACCCGGTGGTCAACCCGGGCGGGCGTCCCGCCACCGTGCCGTACGACAAGGCGCTCGCCGCCGACAAGGGCGCGCTGGCCGCGCTGCAGCTGTGGACGCTGGGACTGCTCGGCGCGGTGGTCGCCGTCGTCGTGCTGGCCCGGTACTGGCACCGCTCGGCCGCCTACCTGAGCCTCGCACCGGTCGTCGGCGCGCTGCTCTGGGCGGTCTACGAGAACGCCGCCGCCCTGCTGCCCAATCTCTACTGACGCGCGCCCGGAGGACCGTACCGATGACGGATGCACCGATGACCCACGTACCGACCGGCCACGGGCCGGGCGACCCGGCCGAGACCACGATCACCCTGCCCGCCGTCCCGGCCGGCGTCGACGGCAGCCACGCCGGACCCGACGGGCAGCTGCTCTACCCGCAGGACGCGCACTACCAGGGCTACGCCGAGGAGCCCCGGCTGGCCGGGCTGGAGACCCGCGACGTCTCCGCCTGGTTCGGCGCCCGCAAGGTGCTGGAGCGGGTCTCGCTCGCCATGCCGGCCGGCGAGGTGACGGCGCTGATCGGGCCGTCCGGCTGCGGCAAGTCCACCTACCTGCGGATCCTCAACCGGATGCACGAGATGGTCCGCGGCGCCGCGCTCTCCGGCGAGGTGCTGCTGGACGGCGACGACGTCTACCGCCCCGGCCGCCGCCCGGCCGAGGTGCGCCGCCGGATCGGCATGGTGTTCCAGCGGCCCAACCCGTTCCCGGCGATGTCCATCAAGGACAACGTCGCCAGCGGGCTCAAGCTCGCCGGCATCAAGGTCGGCAAGGACGAGCGCGAGCACCTGGTGGAGACCAGCCTGCGCCAGGCCGGCCTCTGGGACGAGGTGGCCACCCGGCTGGAGGCCCCGGGCGGCTCGCTCTCCGGCGGCCAGCAGCAGCGGCTGTGCATCGCGCGGTCGCTGGCCGTCTCGCCGGACATCCTGCTGATGGACGAGCCGTGCTCGGCGCTCGACCCGACCTCCACCCGCCGGGTCGAGGAGACCATCGCGGAGCTGCGCGGGCAGCTCACCATCGTGATCGTCACCCACAACATGCAGCAGGCCCAGCGCGTCTCGCAGAGCTGCGCGTTCTTCCTGGCCACCCACGACACCCCGGGGCGGATCGTCGAGCACGGGCCGACCGAGCAGGTCTTCCACCACCCGCGCGACCAGCGGACCTCGGACTACGTCAACGGCCGCTTCGGGTAACCGGACCGGGCCCGGCTGCCGGGCCGCCCGCCCGCCCGACTACTCGCCGCGGTGCTGGAGGATCTCCTCCAGCACCGCGGCGACGCCGTCCTGCTCGTTGCTCACCGTGTGCAGCGCCACCGCCGCCAGCACCTGCGGGTGGGCGTTGGCCACGGCGTACGCGGTACCCGCCCAGGCCAGCATCTCCAGGTCGTTCGGCATGTCGCCGAAGGCCACCACCTCGTTCCGGTCGATCCCCCGCCCGGCGCACCAACGGGCCAGCGTGCTGGCCTTGGTGACGCCGGGCGCGCTGATCTCCAGCAGCGGGATCGGTGCCGAGCGGGTGATCTCGGCGAGATCCCCCGCCGCCTCCCTGGCCTCGCCGAGCAGCTTGTCCGGGTCCAGGTCCGGATGCTTGGCGAGCAGCTTGAACAGCCCGCGCACCGGCCCGCCGGCGCCGAGCAGCCGCTCCGCCGGACCGACCGGGTGGTTCTCGTCCTGCCCCCACATCCGGACCTCGTAGCCGGGCTCGCGGGCGAACCCGGCCGGGTACTCGAAGGCGAACGCGATGCCCGGCAGCTTGGCCCGCAACCGCCCGACCACGGCGAGCGCCTCCGCCTCCCCCAGCGGGAACGACTCCAGCAGCTCGCCGCGGTGCACGTCCACCACGGCGCCGCCGTTCGAACAGATCGCCACCCCGTGGCCGCCGATGTGCGCGCTCACCTGCTGCATCCAGCGCGGCGGACGGCCGGTCACGAACACCACCTGGATCCCGGCCGCCTCGGCGGCGGCCAGGGCGGCGGCGGTGCGCCCGGTGACGGTGCCGCCGGAGCAGAGCAGGGTGCCGTCCAGGTCGGAGGCGATCAGCCGGATCGGGGGAGCGGTGCGCGGTGTGGTCACCGACCCATCTTCGCCCACGCACGGGCGGGCGGTCACCGGGGCGGGCGGCCGGGTCCCGGAGCGATCTTTGCGGCACGTTTCGGCCCCGGCCGCACCGGTTTCCGGCCGATCACCCCGCCCCCGGGGTGTCCCACCGCCCCCGACCGGGCAGGACTCCCCTCGGCCACCCCGTCGGCAGGAAGAGCCATGCCAACTCGCCAGGTCCGAGACGAGAGCCCCCCGACCGACCCCGAGGACGTCCCGCCGCCGTCCCGCGAGCCGGTCCTGATCGGTGACATCCTCTTCGACACCCTCGCCGAGCTCGCCCGCCGCACCGCCCCCGCCCAGCCCCTCCGGCTCCCCGCCCAACGGCCGCACCCCTGAGGTCCGGCCCGCACCCCTGAGCGCGGGGCCGCCCCCGAGCCCCGGCGCGCACCGGCTCGGGCGGTCGCCGTGGCGGCAGGCGGTGGACCGCAGGGCGGTCGAGGTCACGGCCGCGGTCCAGGGCGGCGTGGTGCGCACGGATCCGGTCGGCCCTCGCCGCCCCTCGGCCGGGCCGACCGGTCCGTGCTCGGCCTCGGCGGCCGCGATGTACTCGTCGACGGCCTCGCGCTGGAACTGCCGCCGGACGGCTTCCTCGATGGACGAGGAGGCACCTTGCGTCCCCGCCCGCTCGCGGATCGCCGCCGAGGTCTCCGCACGCAGGGAGATGCTGGTGACTCCGGTCCTGCCAGCGCCGAGGCGGCGAACGGCCCCGAGTCTCTCCGGAGCTTCGGACGGTGGTGGGCCCGCTCCCGCCCGCCGGCGCGGGCGGGAGCGGGCCGTCCTTCAGGAGGCCAGGCGCTTCAGTGCCGCCGTGGTGATGCCCTCCACGTCGGCCGGGGTGCCGGCGGGCCGGCCGGCCAGCTCGACGACGGCGACCCTGGTGCCGCTGCGCAGGACGGCGACGCCGCCGCCGGGGACGCCGTCGCCGCTGTAGGCCGGGTACCAGCGGGCGGTGCCGCCGGCGGCGGTCAGGGTGTGGGCCGCGCCGTAGCGCCAGTGGCCGGCCGGCTCGTCCTGGCAGTCCTCGACCAGTGCGACGAGCTGCTGCTCCCAGGCGGTGGCCGCGGCCGCGGTGGGGGCGCTCGCGGCCGACTCGTTCAGCAGACCGGCGGCATCGAGGGTCCAGGCCACGGACGCGTAGGCGGTGGCCCCGCCCTTGGTCAGGTCGCGCATCGTCTGCTCGCCGGAGCAGGCGGACAGCGCCTGGCGGCCGCTCAGTACGACGGTCGCGCCGACCGGGTGCAGGCCCTGCCGGACGGCGTCCTCGCTCTGGACGAGGCCGGCCGAGCCGAGCCCGGCGGTGGCGGTCGCGGGGGCGGTGGTGGTCGCGGCGCTCGCGACCGGGCCCGGGTGGGCGGCGGGAGCCTGGCCGGCGGCGGCCGCGGTGCGCTGCGCGGCCGGCTGGGCGGCCCCGTCGGCGTTGGCCGACTGGGTGCCGACCACGCCGACCGTGATCAGTGCGGCGGCGAAGCAGGCCGCGGCGGCGACCCGGTTGCGGCGGACGGACTTCTGCTGGACGGCGCGGTTCTCGGTCATCTGGTCCCCCTGCTGGTCGGGACGCCCGTTGCGTCCTCGTACAACCGGGGAGATGCCGCCCGGGAGGAGAAAGTCGGAGTCCCGGGCGGGCTGTTTCACAGCCGTGACAGAGCGGTCCTGACGACACGGTCCATCGCGGCCGTGCCCAGGCAGGCGTGGACGTCCAGCACCCCGTAGTGGCTGCCGCTGCGCAGGACGGCGACGCCGCCGCAGGGCTCCTCGACCTCCGGCGCCCTGCCGGTGGTGTTGAGGAGCCCCTCGAAAAGGCCCATCCAGCTCGCGGTGACGTCCGGGGCGAACCGCACCGTCGTGGTCCTTCCGTAGACCCAGTGACCGGGCGGTTGCTGCTGGCAGGACACCTGCTCCTGCAGCAGGCGCTCGGCGAAGCCCTCCGCCAGGGACGGGCTCGGGGCCTCGGCGGCGACCTCGCGGGCGACCTGGTCGACCAGGTCGGCGGCCCACGTGGGGTCGCTCGGGTCGGTGCGGGGGCTGGTCATCAGTCCGCGGAAGTGGGCGCCGGGCCCGCCCAGGGTCTGCACGAGGGTCTTCTCGCCGGTGCAGGCCGGGTTGGCGTAGTCCCCGTCGCCGTACCGGTCGGTGACGTGGATCCGGCTGGTGGCGACCTCCGGGCGGAACGCCAAGGGGTCCAGCAGGTTCGCGGTCGTCACCGGCCCGGGAGCGCCGGGAGCACCGGAAGCATCGGGCGTACCGGTCGGCGAGGCGGAGGCCGAGGCGGGCGTCGTCGCCGGAGCCGACCGCCCCGCCGGGTGCGCGTCGTCGCCGGGAGGCGCCGGCAGCACGAACCGGCCGGTCACCAGCCCGAGCACGGCGGCCGCCACCAGGGCGGCGACGGCGGACCGGGTCCGGACGGCGACGCGGCGCCCGCCGGTCGCGGGAGCGCCGCTCACGGACCGGCGACCAGGTGCTCGCGCATGAAGCGGCGGGCCTTCTGGATCCGGTCCTTGACCGTGCCCATCGGGGTGTCCAGCTCCTCGGCCACCTGGGCGTAGGTCAGGTCGCCCAGATCGCGCAGCACGAAGGACTCCACCAGGGCGGGGTGCTGCTGCTCCAGCGCCGCCAGCGCCTCCATCACGTCGAGCCTGGTCCCGGCGATGACGCTGGTGGTGCGCGGGTCGACCGACTCGGGCAGCTCGGCGTGGCTGTCCTCGGCGCGCCGGCGCATCGAACGGTAGGTGGACCGGGCGGCGTTCGAGGCGATCACCGTCACCCAGCCCAGGAAGGAGCCCCGGCCGTCGTACCCGCCCAGGTGCTTGCTGATGGACAGCAGCGCGTCCTGCGCGGCCTCCTCCGCGTCGGCGTGGTGGGGCAGGAACCGCGAGCAGCGCCGCAGCACCACCGGCCGCAGCTTCGCCAACAGGTACTCCGTCGCCCCCGGATCCCCCGCCCGGGCAGCCGCCACGAGCCGTTCCAGCTCGCCTTCCTCGAACATCCGGATCCCCCGTTCCGTCAGCCCGGCACCACGCCCGGCATCGCGCCCGCCGAACGGGAGTTCCGCGCTCCGCCCGACTCCGGCAGAATGCTGCCACATGCGCAAGCTCGGCCGTTACCTCCTCCTGGAGCGGCTCGGCGCCGGCTCCTTCGCCACGGTCTGGAAGGCCTACGACCCGGAGCTCGACACCGAGGTCGCGGTGAAGGTGCTGGCCGAGAACTGGGCCGCCAACGCCGACGTGCGCGAGCGGTTCCTGGCGGAGGCGCGGCTGCTGCGCCGGATCGCCAGCCCGCGCGTGGTCCGGGTGCACGACGTCGGGGTGCAGGAGGAGCGGCCCTACTTCGTCATGGACCTCGTCCGCGGCGGCACCCTGGCGGACCGGGTCGGGCAGTGCGACCCGCAGGAGGCGCTGCGGCTGGCCGCCGAGGCGGGCCACGCGGTCCAGGTCCTGCACGAGGCCGGTGTGGTGCACCGCGACGTCAAGCCGTCCAACCTGCTGCTCGCCACCGACCCCGCGCCCGGCGCGGTGCTGGTGGCGGATCTCGGCAGCGCCAAGCAGCTGGCCGACGCCTCCGGGCTGACGGTGACCACCGGCACGCCCGCGTACATGGCACCGGAACAGGCCTTCCAGACCGGCGGGTTCGACAACAGGGCCGACGTGTACGCGCTGGCCGTCGTGGCCTACGAGCTGCTGACCGGTCAGAAGCCGTTCGGCCCGGGCGGGCGCGCCACGGCCCTGATGACCGACGCGCCGACCGCCTCGACACTGCCGGAGCTCCCCGCCGGGTCGGAACTCCCGCCGCACATCGCCCTGCTGCTGCGGGCCGCGATGTCCGTCGACCCGGCGGAGCGGCCGCCGACCGCCCGGGCCTTCGCGGACGCGCTGCTGGCCCCGGCCCCGCAGCCTCGGCCCCCGGCAGGCCGCCGCCGGCTGACCCCGCGCGCGGTCGCCCTGGCCTCCGGCGCGGTGTTCGCGGCGACGGCCCTGCTGAGCTGGCTGGGGCGGTGAGGGCGAGCCGTCACGTCGCGGGGCACCGGCCGACGACGGCTCCCGTAGGGTCGACGCCATGCGTCTGAGTACGGTGATCCTCCCCATCCACCGGTGGAGCGAGGGGCAGAAGATCTGGCGGCGGGCCGAGGACCTCGGGTTCCACGCCGCCTACACCTACGACCACCTGTCGTGGCGGTCGTTCCGGGACGAGCCGTGGTTCGGGGCGGTCCCCACCCTGACGGCGGCGGCCGCCGCGACCGGGCGGATCCGGCTGGGGACGCTGGTGACCTCGCCGAACTTCCGGCATCCGGTGACGCTGGCGAAGGACCTGATCACCCTCGACGACGTGTCCGGCGGGCGGCTGACGCTGGGCATCGGGGCCGGTGGGACGGGGTACGACGCGACGGCGATGGGGCAGGAGGCCTGGTCGCCGAAGGAGCGGGCGGACCGGTTCGCCGAGTTCCTGCCGCTGCTGGACGAGCTGCTGCGCAGCGAGGCGACGACCCGTGAGGGGACGTACTACTCGGCGGTGGAGGCGCGGAACGTCCCGGGCTGCGTGCAGTCGCCGCGGGTGCCGTTCTACGTGGCGGCGACCGGGCCGCGCGGGCTGCGGCTGGCGGCGGAGCACGGGCAGGGCTGGGTGACCTACGGGGACCCGAAGGGCCCGGCGGACGTGCCGGTGGAGCAGGCGCCCGGGGTGGTCGCGCAGCAGATCGCGAAGCTGACGGCGGCCTGCGAGGAGAGGGGCCGGGACGTCGGCGAGCTGCAGAAGCTGCTGCTCCAGGGGTCGACGGCGGAGAAGCCGCTGCAGTCGCTGGACGCCTTCGTGGACTGGGCCGGGACGTACCGGGAGCTGGGCATCACCGAGCTGGTGGTGCACTGGCCGGTGCCCGACTCGATCTTCGCCAACGACCTCGCCGTCTTCGAGCGGATCGCCACCGAGGGTCTCGCCCAGCTGGGCTGAGGGGTGCGGTGCGCGGGCGGTCCCGGGACCGCCCGCGCCGTGATCCCTTAGGGGACGGGCGGGGCGGCGTCATACCCCAGCAGCATGCGGGCTCGTCATCCCAGCTCATGGTTACGGAGCCGCGCGCCCACTACGTTGGGCCCGTGCCCACTGTCATCAAGACGGACGGCCTCACCAAGAGGTTCCCCCGGGTGACCGCCCTCGATCAGCTGACCGTTGAGGTCGAGCCCGGGGTGGTCGGCCTGGTGGGAGCGAACGGCGCGGGCAAGTCCACACTCATCAAGATCCTGCTCGGACTCTCGCCGGCGACCTCCGGGACCGGGCGGGTGCTCGGGCTGGACATCGCCACCCAGGGGTCGGAGATCCGCGAGCAGGTCGGCTACATGCCGGAGCACGACTGCCTGCCGCCGGACGTCTCGGCCACCGAGTTCGTGGTCCACATGGCGCGGATGGCCGGGCTGCCGGCCGCCGCCGCCCGGGAGCGGACGGCGGACACGCTGCGGCACGTCGGCCTGTACGAGGAGCGGTACCGTCCGATGGGCGGCTACTCGACCGGTATGAAGCAGCGGGTGAAGCTGGCGCAGGCGCTGGTGCACGACCCGAAGCTGGTGCTGCTGGACGAGCCCACCAACGGTCTGGACCCGGTCGGCCGGGACGACATGCTGGCGCTGATCCGCCGGGTGTACAGCGACTTCGGCATCTCGGTGCTGGTCACCACCCACCTGCTGGGCGAGCTGGAGCGCACCTGCGACCACCTGGTGGTCATCGACGGCGGCAAGCTGCTGCGCTCCTCGTCGACCGCCTCCTTCACCGGCGCGACGGCCACCCTGGCGGTCGAGGTGACGGACCACCCGGAGGACCACGGCCTGGACGCGAGCGCCGCGGTGCGCACGCGGCTGGTGGCGGCGGGCCTGTCGGTGGAGACGGAGGGGACGCGGATCCTGCTGGTCCGGCTGGCGGGCGACGAGACCTACGACGTCATCCGGGACGCGGTCGCGGGGCTCGGGCTCGGTCTGGTCCGGCTGGAGCAGCGGCGGCACCGGGTCGCGGAGCTGTTCACCGGGAGCACGGACACGGGCACGGGCACGGGCACGGACACGGGCACGACGCAGGGCGCCGACGGTGCCGACCGCGCCCGGACGACGGAGAACGAGGGGAGTACCGCAGATGTCGCTTCCTCCTGAGTTCCGGTCGGCCGACGCCGGCGTCATCCACGACATCGGCTACCGCGGCTACACCGGGCCCCGGCTCGGCCGGGGTTACGCCGCCCGCTCGCTGTTCACCCAGAGCCTGCGCGCCGCGTACGGCCTCGGACGGTCCGGCAAGTCCAAGGTGCTGCCGATGCTGGTGCTGGGCGTGGCCACCGTGCCGGCCCTGATCATCGTCGCGGTCGCCGTGGTGACCGGGGTCGACAAGCTGCCGGTGGACTACGCCCAGTACCTGAGCGCGATCGGGCTGGTGGTCTCGATCTTCCTCGCCTCGCAGGCGCCGGTGCTGTTCTCACGGGACCTGCGCCACCACACCGTGCCGCTGTACTTCTCCCGGCCGATCACCCGCACCGACTACGTCCGGGCCAAGTTCGGGGCGATGGCCTGCGCCCAGCTGCTGCTGATGCTCGCGCCGCTGCTGGTGCTCTACATCGGCTCGCTGCTGGTCGGGCTGAAGTTCGGGGACCAGACCGCGCACTTCTTCTACGGTCTGACGGCCGCCGTGCTGTACGCCCTGGTGCCGACCTCGGTCGCCGTGGTGATCGCCGCCACCACACCGCGGCGGGGTTTCGGGGTGGCCGCGATCATGGGCTACCTGGCGGTGAGCACCGCGGTGGTCGGGGTCGTGGTGGGGATGGCCAGCACCACGGTCGGCTTCGACGAGCCGCTGCCGACCTACCCGCAGTGGGTCGTGCTGCTGTCGCCGGACGGGCTGGTGGAGAGCCTGACCAACGAGCTGTTCGACCTCGGCTCCGGTCCGGAGCGGATGCACGCGCCGGGCGGGCTCGGTCTGTTGGTGTTCACCCTGGTCGCCGTCGCGATGGTGGCCGGCTCGTACCGGCTGCTGCTGCGCCGCTACCGGAGCATTTGAGAGAGGGCGTCATGGCCACCATCACCATCGACAAGGTCTCCCGCTGGTTCGGGAACGTGGTCGCCGTCAACGACGTCAGCATGGCGATCGGGCCCGGCATCACGGGCCTGCTCGGTCCGAACGGCGCCGGGAAGTCGACCCTCATCCACATGATGAGCGGTTTCCTGGCACCGTCCACTGGCACGGTCACCCTGGACGGCGCGCCGATCTGGCGCAACCAGGAGGTGTACCGGCAGATCGGCCTGGTCCCCGAGCGGGAGTCGATGTACGACTACCTGACCGGCTGGGAGTTCGTGCTCGCCAACGCCGAGCTGCACGGCCTGCCCCACCCGGGCGCCGCCGCCCGTAAGGCGCTCGCGCTGGTGGAGATGGAGTACGCCCAGGAGCGCCGTACCGGCACCTACTCCAAGGGCATGAAGCAGCGGGTCAAGATGGCCTCGGCGCTGGTCCACGACCCGGCGGTGCTGCTGCTCGACGAGCCGTTCAACGGCATGGACCCGCGCCAGCGGCTCCAGCTGATGGACCTGCTGCGGCGGTTCGGCGAGGACGGCCGGACGGTGCTGTTCTCCTCGCACATCCTGGAGGAGGTCGAACAGCTGGCCCGGCACATCGAGGTGGTGGTGGCCGGCCGGCACGCGGCCTCCGGGGACTTCCGCAGGATCCGCCGGCTGATGACCGACCGCCCGCACCGCTACCTGGTCCGCTCCAGCGACGACCGGAAGCTCGCGTCGGCGCTGATCGCGGACCCGTCCACGGCCGGCATCGAGCTGGACTGGCAGGAGAAGGCACTGCGGATCCAGGCGGTGAACTTCCAGGGCTTCACCACCCTGCTGCCGCAGGTCGCCCAGCGGGCCGGGATCCGGCTGTACACCGTGGCCCCGGCGGACGAGTCGCTGGAGAGCGTGTTCTCCTACCTCGTCTCCGCGTAGTCCCGGCACCGGCCCCGCGAGGGCCATCGACCGCCGACCGGCACCCCTCACCAGGACCAGGAACCCCAGGAAGGCCGACCCACCATGAACCCGACCGTCGCCAGGCTGACGCTGCGCGGCCTGCTCGGCCGCCGCCGCGGCCTGCTGCTGCTGGTGGTCCCCGTCCTGCTGCTGCTCGTCTCGGCGTTCGCCGCCGCGTCCAGCGGCAACCACCACGACCTGGTCGTCGACATCCTCGGCAAGCTCGGTCTGGGGACCCTGCTGCCGATCCTCGGACTGGTCGTCGGCACCGGTGCCATCGCCACCGAGATCGACGACGGCTCGATCGTCTACCTGCTCGCCAAGCCGCTGCCGCGGTGGAAGATCGTCACCACCAAGCTGACCGTGGCGATCGGCATCACCTGGGCCTTCTCGGCGGTGCCGATGCTGCTGTCCGGGCTGCTGATGTACGGCACCAAGGAGGGCCTGGCGCTCGCCTACACGGCCGCCGCGATGGTCGCCGGTGCCGCCTACAGCGCGCTGTTCCTGCTGCTCGGCGTGGTGACCCGGCACGCGGTGGTGGCCGGGCTGGCGTACGCGCTGGTGTGGGAGGCGGTGATCGGCAACTTCGTCGAGGGCGCCCGCAAGCTGAGCATCCAGCAGTGGGGGATGGCGGTGGCCGAGTCGGTGGCGGCCGAGGGCTCGATCACCTCGGTGGTCTCGCTCGGCGCGGCCGTGGTGCTGCTGGTGGTGGTCGCGGTGGCGGCGACCGTGCTCGCCTCGGTGAAGCTGGCCGGGCTCACCCTGGCCTCGGAGGAGTAGGACGCGTCCCGGACCGCGAGGACGGCACGGCCCGCACGACCGGCACGGCCTGTACGAACGGCACGGCCTGTACGAACGACACGGCCCGCACGGCTCACCGAGCCGTGCGGGCCATGCGTGTCAGAGCGTGCGGGCCGTGCCCGTCAGAGCGTGCGGTCGCGCCCGGCGCCCCAGCCCGCGACGGCGACCACGCTGACCAGGACCAGCATCAGCGCCAGCGGCGTGGTCCAGCCGCCGGTCGCCTGGCGCAGCGCCCCGGCCCCGACCGGTCCGGCCGCCGCGACCAGATAGCCGACCGCCTGCGACATCCCGCCCAGCTGGGCGGCGCCGGCGGCGCTGTCGGTCCGCAGCACGATGAAGGCGAGGCCGAGGCCGAGCGAACCGCCCTGGGCGACACCGAGGATGACGGCCGCCACCCAGGCACCGGGCACCGGGGCGATCAGCAGGACGGCGATGCCGACCGCGTTGAGCAGGGCCATCGAGACGGCGAGCGCCCGCTGGTTGGTCATCCGCCCGGCGAGCAGCGGCACCAGGAAGGCGCCGGCCACCTGGACCAGGTTGGAGAAGGCGAAGACCAGGCCGGCCTCGCCGCGGTCCATCCCGTGGTCGGCCAGGATGGTCGGCATCCACGCGACCAGCGTGTAGACCAGCAGCGACGAGATGCCCATGAACAGGCTGATCTGCCAGGCCAGCGGCGAGCGCCAGATCCCCCGGATCGGCCGGACCGGGGCGGCCGGCGCGACGGAGGCACCGGAGGCGGTGACACCGGAGGCGGTGACACCGGAGGCGGTGACACCGGAGGCAGAGGCACCGGAGGCAGAGGCACCGGAGGCGGTGACACCGGAGACACCGGCGCCGTCCCGGGCGGCCCGGGCCCGCAGCACCTGCGGCAGCCAGGCCACCGCCGCGACCAGCGCGAGCAGCGACCAGGCACCGAGCGAGGCCTGCCAGCCGCCGCCGAGCGCGTGCTCCAGCGGCACCGACAGACCGGCCGCCATGGTGGCGCCGACCAGCATGGTGGTCGAGTAGACGCCGGTCATCGCGGCGGCCCGGTCCGGGAACTCGCGCTTGACCAGGCCGGGCATCGAGACGTTCAGCACGGCGATCGCGACCCCGATCACCACGCACCCGGCGTACAGCGCCGCCACCGAGGGCAGCACCCGCAGCAGCACCCCGGCGCCGAGCACCAGCACCGCGCCCAGCACCACCCTCTCGGTGCCGAAGCGCCGGGTCAGCCGGGGGGTGAGCGGCGCGCCGACGCCCTGGAAGAGCACCGGCACGGTGGTGATCAGCCCGCTCGCGGTGGCGGAGAGTCCGAAGGAGCGCTGGATCTCGCCCACCATCGGCGACACCGCCGCCAGGCAGGCGCGCATGTTCAGGGCGACCAGCAGGATGCCGGTCAGCAGCAGCGCGGGGTGCGCGAGCCGGGAGCGGACGGGGAACGGGACGGCGGTGGTGACAACCGGCTGCTGGGCACGGGTGACGGCCATGGGTGGTGCTGCTCTTTCGTGGGATTCGGAGAACGTCCGGGCAGGCGGACGGAACGGAAGGGGGGCCTTCGGCCCGCTCACTTCCGGGCGGCGATGGCGGCGAGGAGCTGCTCGACGGCCGCGGTGGGTTCGGCGAGCAGCTCGCGACAGGCCCGCTCGGCCCGGTCCGGGTCGCCGCTCTCGATCGCGTCGACCAGGGCCGCGTGGGTCGCCACGACCACCTCGGGCATGTCGTGGTCGCCGAACGCCGTCCGCATCGACTCGCGCACCGAGGCGCCGAAGTAGCGGTACACCTCGGTCAGTGCCGGGTTGTGCGCGGCCTCGACGACGGCGGTGTGGAACTCCAGGTCGTGCTCGACGGTGGCCTCGCGGCCGGCCCGCTCGGGGTGCGAGGCGATCACCTCGGCCTCGCGCGCCAGCGCGGCCCGCATCCGGACGATGTCCTCGGGGGTGTGCCGCAGCGCCGCCAGCCGGGCGGCCTCGGCCTCCAGCGCGGCCCGGACCTCCAGGACGTCCCGCACGCCGGAGCGCTGCACCCCGCGCAGTACGGCGGCCGGGTCGCTGGTGGAGCGGACGAAGGTGCCCTCGCCCTGCCGGGAGACCAGCATCCCCGCGTGCACCAGCACCCGGATTGCCTCGCGGACGGTGTTCCGTCCGATCCCGAGGCGTTCGGCGAGCTCGTGCTCGGTCGGGATCCGCGAACCGACCGGCCAGACGCCGCTGCTCAGCTGCTCCCGCAGCTGGTCGATCGCGGTGTCCACCAGGGAGCGCCGCCCGGCGGTCTGCAGCGTGTCGTTGCCGCTGTGCGCGCTGGTCATGGCGGGCTCCTCCCGGTGACTCGAGGCTCGGTCGTCGGTCATCCTACAACTGCTTGCCCGGTCATCCTACAACTGGGGGTGAACAGCCCGGGAACCGTCCGGGGCGGCCTGGCGTTCCTCCGGACGACCGGCGCTCCGGACCGCCCCGGAAGGATCCGGAAGGACGGGCCCGGTCCACACCCCCTGATGCGAGGAGAACGTCCGCATGGTGTTCAAGAAGCTGCTCGGTGCCCTGGGCGTCGGCGGTCCCGGTGTCGACACCGTCCTGAGCACGCCGGTCGTGCGGCCCGGCGGGACGATGGCCGGCACGGTCGAGCTGACCGGGGGGACGGTGGAGGCGGACATCCGGGGGATCACGCTGACCCTGGTCGCCCGGGTGGAGATCGAGCACGAGGACGGTGAGAGCACCGGCCTGTACCCGTTCGCCCGGTTCTCGGTCACCGCGCCGCTGAAGCTGGCGCCGGGCGAGAACCGCTCGATCCCGTTCGCGGTCCAGGTGCCGTGGGAGACCCCGGTCACCACCGTCGCCGGGCAGCGCCTGCACGGCATGCAGCTCGGTGTGCGCACCGAGGTCGACATCGCGGGCGCGCTCGACAAGGGCGACTCGGACCCGCTGGAGGTCGAGCCGCTGCCGGTGCAGCACCGGATCCTGGAGACGCTGCTCCAGCTGGGCTTCCGGTTCCGCGCGGCGGACCTGGAGGCCGGGCACATCCGCGGCACCGGGCAGACCCTGCCGTTCTACCAGGAGATCGAGTACTCGGCGGCGCCGCAGTACGCGCACTCCTGCAACTCGCTGGAGGTCAGCTTCGTGACCACCCCGGACAAGGTCGAGGTGGTCCTGGAGGCCGACCGCCGGGGCGGCCTGTTCGGCGGCGGCGGGGACGTGATCCGCACCCATGTGGTCGGCCACGGCCAGGCGGACGAGGATCTCACCGCGCTGGTCGACGGCTGGATCCGCGCCGCGCTCTGAGGCCTTACGGCCCCGGCCCCGGGCGGGACCGGCTCGGGGCGGGCCCGTTCCCCTGCGGGCGCGGCCCCGGCTCCGGGACCGGTCAGCCGTAGGAGACGTTGCTGCAGATGTCGTCGTCGCCCGACCTGGCCTCGCTGACCACCTCGGTGGGCAGCGGGGCCGGGCTCCCCGCCGGGCCGGTGGCGGTCGGCGAGGGGGTGCCGCCCGCCGCGTAGTCCCGGCCGAGCCGCAGGCTGATCCCCGCCGCCTGCCCCGGAGCCACCGCGGCGCCCGGGAACAGCGCGGCGACCTTCTCCGCGGCGGCCCGCTGCCCGGTGCCGTACTCGACCGTGGTGGTCGCCCGCGCGGTGCCGCGGCTGGACGTCCCGGCGACGGTGACCCGCGCCGCACGCAGGGTCTCGGCGGCCCGGGCGGCCAGGCCGGCGGCGTTGGTGGCGTTGTAGACGGTCACCCGGATCGGTGTGCCGTCGGCGCCGACCGCCGGGGAGGGATCGGCGCTCGGCGTGGGGGTGGGCACCGGCTCGGCCGTCGGCTCGCCCGCGGCCTCCTGCCGGCCGGTGGCGTCCTGGCCGTCGATGGTCCGGTCGGCCTGCAGGGTCCGCCACAGGGTGTCGACCGCCGGGTGCACCAGATCGATCCGGGCGCCCGAGTAACGCCAGGGCGTGGTGAGGAACTTGACCTCGTGCAGGTCGATGCCCTTCAGCGTCAGCGCGAAGTCCACCAGCTTGGCGGCCGAGTCGAGGCCGGGGTCGACGGTCATCGAACGGGTCGCGGCGTCGGCCAGCGGCAGCAGCGTGCCGGGGCTCAGGCCCTTGCTCTTGATCTTCGCCAGCAGGGAGGCCAGGAAGGCCTGCTGACGCTTCATCCGGCCGACGTCCGAGTCGTCGCCGATGCCGTGCCGCAGTCGCACGTAGTCCAGGGCCTGCTGGCCGGAGACCCGCTGGCGGCCCTTGGCGAGCACCACCTTGCCCTTGCGGCCCAGATTGGGGTTGATGTTCCCCTCGTGGATGTCGTTCGGCAGGCAGACGTCGACCCCGCCGACGGCCCCGGTCATCGCGGCGAAGCCCTCGAAGTTGACCTCGATCGTGTGGTCCACCCGGATGCCGGTGAGCCGCTCCACGGTGTTGAGTGTGCAGGCCGGGTTCCCGGTCTCGGAATTGCCCACCGAGAAAGCCGAGTTGAACATCTGTCCGGGCTGCTCCCGGGTCCACTTGCCGTTCGGCAGCTTGCACCGGGGCACGGTCACCAGGGCGTCGCGCGGGATCGAGATGCCGACCGCGTGCCGGTGGTCCGCGTACACGTGCAGCAGGATCGTGGTGTCCGAACGGGCGCCGGTCTCGTCGCCGCCGCCCAGGTCGCTGTTCTTCCCGGCGCGTGAATCGGAGCCGATCAGCAGCAGGTTGACGGGCCGGTGGCCGTGCGCGTCGGCGGCCGATTCGGGCGGGCGGTCGGGGGAGATGGCATCCGCGTCGAAGGACCGGAGATTGCCGTTCAGCTTGTAGTACACCGCGCCGCCGGCGCCGGCCAGCACCACCAGCACCCCGGCCACGGACCAGGCGATCAGCCGCCGGGCGCCGCTCCGGCCGTTCCGTCCGGAGCTCCGGGCGGTCCGCTGCCCGCTCCCGCCGCTCCCGCCCCGGGCGTCGGGGCGGGGCTCCCTGGGGGTCTCCCGGCGTCCGGCCCGGGCGGCCGTCCGACTGCTCTCGGTGGTGCCGCCGCGACCGGGGCGGACCGGGACGACGCGGTCGCGGGCGGCCCTGCGGGCCTCGGCCCGGCCGCCGGGGCGCGGCGCCGGGAACCGTCCGGGGCCGTCCTCGGTCCGGACCGCGTCGTCGGTCCGGACGCCGCCGTCGGCGCGCCCCGCCGGATCCGGCGGGCTCCCGTCCCACTGGACTGACATGGCGCGCACCTCTCAGTGACCGAAGCGGGCAACCCTGGGAGCATACAAACTCTTCCGCCGCCGCCCGGCCGCCGAACCCGGCCGCACCCCCGCCGACCCGGGCGTTCGCCGCAGCGCTCCGCCGCACGGTCACTCCAACGGCTGAACCGGCGGGCGGCGCGGGCGGGTTCACTCCGGCGTGCGGCGGACGTGCCGCGACCCCGGTGCGGTTGCGGCACCGGGGTCGCGGGGAGTCCGGGTCGGGCCGGACCGGTCGGGCGGAGCGCCTGGGTTCGGCGGAGCGCCGTGGGCGGCGGGCCCGGATCGGAGAGGTCGGGGTCGGAGGGCCGGGTCGCAGGGCCGGGGATCAGAGCGCCGGGATCAGAGCGCCGGGAAGAGGCGCTCCAGCACGGCGGCGACGCCGTCCTCGTCATTGCTCAGGGTGACCTCGTCGGCCACCGCGAGCAGCTCCCGGTGCGCGTTGGCCATCGCCACACCGTGCCGGGCCCAGCCGAACATCGGCACGTCGTTGGGCATGTCGCCGAAGGCGACGGTGTCGGCCGCCGTCACCCCGAGCCGACGGGCGGCGACCGCCAGCCCGGTGGCCTTGGAGAGGCCGAGCGGCAGCAGTTCGACCACACCGGCGCCGGCCATCACCACGCCGACCAGGTCGCCGGCCGCGTTGCGGGCGGCCTCGGCGAGCGCGTCGTCGTCGAGTTCGCGGTGCTGTATGTACAGCTTGCTGATCGGCGAGGCGAGCAGCTCGGACGGCGGGACCTCGACGACCGGCAGCTCGGAGCCGATCTGCAGCCGGTAGCCGGGGCCGGCCAGCACGTCGCCGTCCAGGCCGTCCTGGTTGGCGGCGATCGCCAGCGGGCCGACCTCGGCCTCGATCTTCTCGATCGCGAGCGCGGCCACCCGGCGGTCCAGGGTGAGCGAGGTGAGCAGCTTGTGCGCACCGGCGTCGTAGACCTGGGCGCCCTGGCCGCAGACCGCTATGCCGCGGTAGCCGATCTCGTCGAAGACCGGGCGGGCCCAGGTGGCCGAGCGGCCGGTGACGATGATGTGCAGCGCCCCGGCCGCGGTGGCCGTGGCCAGTGCGGCGCGGGTGCGTGCGGTGACGGTCTCGGCGCTGTTCAGCAGCGTGCCGTCGAGGTCGGTGGCGACCAGCTTGAAGGGCAGGCCGCCACCGTCCGAGGGGGAGACGGGGCTGGGGCTGGTGGTGCTCATGGGCCGTGCGTCTCCCGGGAGTTGCTTCTTCACTGCGGACCGGCGGGGCCGGTGCTACTTGACCGGCTCCAGCACGGTGCGACCGCCGAGGTAGGGGCGGAGCGCCTCGGGGACCACGACCGAGCCGTCGGGCTGCTGGTGGTTCTCCAGGATCGCCACGATGGTGCGCGGGACGGCGACCAGGGTGCCGTTCAGCGTGGCCAGCGGGCGGGTCTTGCCGTCCTCGCGCATCCGGATGGAGAGGCGGCGGGCCTGGTACTCGGTGGTGTTCGAGGTCGAGGTGACCTCGCGGTACTTGCCCTGGGTGGGGACCCAGGCCTCGATGTCGAACTTGCGCGCGGCCGAGGCGCCGAGGTCGCCGGAGGCGACGTCGATGACCCGGTAGGGCAGTTCGAGCGCGTTGAGGAAGTCCTTCTCCCACTGGAGCAGGCGGCGGTGCTCGTTCTCGGCGTCCTCGGGGGTGGTGAAGACAAACATCTCCACCTTCTCGAACTGGTGGACGCGGATGATGCCGCGGGTGTCCTTGCCGTAGGTGCCGGCCTCGCGGCGGAAGCAGGACGAGTAACCGGCGTAGCGCAGCGGCAGCTTGTCGGCGTCGAGGATCTCGTCCATGTGGTACGCCGCGAGCGGGACCTCGCTGGTGCCGACGAGGTAGCGCTCGTCGTCCTCCAGGTAGTACACGTTCTCGGCGGCCTGGCCGAGGAAGCCGGTGCCGTCCATGGCGGCGGCGCGGACCAGGGCCGGGGTGATCATCGGCACGAAGCCGGCGGCGGTGGCCTGGGCGATCGCCATGTTGACCAGGGCGAGCTCCAGCAGCGCGCCGACACCGGTCAGGTAGTAGGACCGGGCACCGGCGACCTTGGCGCCGCGCTCGGTGTCGATCGCGCCCAGCAGCTGGCCCAGCTCGACGTGGTCGCGGGGCTCGAAGCCCTCGGCGGCGAAGTCGCGCGGGGTGCCGATCTCCTCCAGCGTGACGAAGTCCTCCTCGCCGCCGACCGGGGCGGCCGGGTCGATGAGGTTCGCCAGCGAGCGGAGCAGGCGCTCGGCCTCGTTCTTGGCCTCGCCCTGTTCGGCGTCGGCGGCCTTGACCTCGGCGGCCAGCTCCTTGGTGCGCTGGAGCAGGGCGGCCTTCTCCTCCCCCTGGGCCTTGGCGACGAGCTTGCCGAGCGACCTCTGCTCGGCGCGGAGTTCGTCGAAGCGCGTGCCCGAGGACCGGCGGCGTTCGTCGGCGGAGAGGAGGGCGTCGACCAGGTCGACGTCCTCGCCACGGACGCGCTGCGAGGCGCGCACTCGGTCAGGGTCCTCACGGAGCAGGCGAAGGTCAATCACGCGCCCAAGCCTACCGGGCGGGGGCCCGTCCACCGGTACCGGTTTTCCCCTGGGGATAACTCCCCCCAGCCTGTGGATAACTCTTGTGGGAAACCGTCCGCGACCCGGTTATCCACAGGCTCGGGGCCGGGGCTGTGGATCGTCGGTCGGTGCCGGTGGACTGCGGAACCAACCAGGGAATTCAGGTTTGAAACCTTATTTGACCTTCCCGAGTGAGGGAATTGAAGCACTCGGACGGGTGATTTGCCGACACCCGGGTGACTCTGGTCCGATTAGTCATCTCTGCGACGCAAACCGATGATCCGACCGATGTGTGCAGTGGCTATACCGGTTTGTCGACTCGTCCCCAAGCCTGTGGATAACTCGGACCTGTGGACAGTGGATGCCCCTGTGGACAAGCCGGGGGCCGGGGCGGCCGCCCTGTGGACGACCGCCCGGCGGTGCAGAAAACGGTTCGAAAAGGACATGTGGACGGCGAATGTCGCCCGGATGTCCTCGAATCCTCGCGCCGCTGTCAGACGTCCCCGCGCCCGTCGAGGCAACGGGAGAGCCAGTCCGCGGCCGCGCCGAAATCGGCGTCCGAGGTGCCGGGCCGCTGGTGCCCGGACACCTGCCGGTCGGCGCGCGGATAGGAGCCGAGGAACCGCACCTGCGGGCAGATCCGCTTGAGGCCCATCAGCGCCTCGCCGACCCGGCGGTCGCTGAGGTGGCCCTCGCAGTCGATCAGGAAGCAGTAGTTGCCGAGCCCCTCCCCGGTCGGGCGGGACTCGATCCGCATCAGGTTGACCCCGCGCACCGCGAACTCCTGGAGCAGCTCCAGCAGGGCGCCCGGGTGGTCGTCCGGCAGCCAGGCCACCATCGAGGTCTTGTCCGCCCCGGTCGGCGAGGACACCCGCCCCGGTCGGCCCACCAGGACGAACCGGGTGGTCGCGCTCTGCACGTCCACGATGTCCTTGACCAGCGGGTCCAGCCCGTAGATCGGGGCCGCGAACTCGCCCGCGAACGCGCCGTCGTACCGGCCCTCGGCGACCAGCCGGGCGCCGTCGGCGTTCGAGGCGGCCGACTCCCAGTGCGCGTCCGGGAGGTTGGCGGTGAGCCAGCGGCGGACCTGGGCCTGCGCCACCGGGTGGCTGGTGACGGTCTTGACGTCCGCCAGCCCGGTGCCCGGCCGCACCAGCAGCGCGAAGGTGATCGGGAGCAGCACCTCGCGGTAGATCATCAGCGGGACGCCGGAGGCGAGTTCGTCGTTGGTGGCCGTGACGGCGCCCTCGACCGAGTTCTCGATCGGCACGAACGCGCCCGAGGCCTCGCCGCCCCGCACCGCGTCCAGCACCAGCTGCACCGAGGACATCGGCACCAGCTCCCGGGTCGCCGCCTCCGGCAGGGTGCGCAGGGCCGCCTCGGTAAAGGTCCCGGCCGGCCCGAGGTACGTGTAGCGGGTGGCCGACATGACGCCTCCAAGGGGAACGGGACCGACGGGAGTTCGGCGGACCGCCGAAAGAAGCTACCTTAGCCACTCCCGGCGCCGCCCACGATCGCGTTCCGCTCCGTGGGAGGACCGCGGACGATCCGTGGACGGCGGACCGGACCACCCGTGGCCGGTGGACCGTCCGGCCCGCCGTGCACCGGCCGTCCGGGCGGGCCGGGGCCGGTCGGGGCCGGGCAGGTCAGTCGAACAGGGACTGCCCGACGTACCCGTCCGGCGACACCCCCGGCGGGACGGCGTACAGCCCGCTCGCCTCGTGCCGCAGGAAGCGGGACAGCCCGTCGCCCCGGGCCAGCTTGCGCTGCACCGGGGTGAACCCCTTGCGCGGGTCGGACTGGAAGGCCAGGAAGAGCAGCCCGGCGTCCGGCGACCCGTCGGCCAGCAGCCCGTCGTGGTACGAGAACCCGCGCCGCAGCATGGCCGCCCCGCCGTTGGCGGCCGGCGCCGCGACCCGGATGTGCGCGTCCGCGGGCACGGCCAGCGACCCGTCCGCCGCCTGCGCGGCGAGGTCCACCGGCGTGCGCTCGCCCGCGTCGGCGGCCGCCCCGAGCGGTGCGCCGTCCGACTTGCGCCGTCCGATCACCCGCTCCTGGCGCTCCACCGGCAGCGCCTCCCAGTTGTCCAGCAGCATCCGGATCCGGCGGAACACCAGGAACGAGCCGCCCGCCAGCCAGGCCGGCTGATCGCCCCCGGCGGCGACGAACACCTTGGCCGCGAAGCCGTCCTCGTCCGGCCGGGGGTTGTTGGTCCCGTCGACCTGGCCCATCAGATTGCGTCCGGTCATGGGGCTGCGGGTGGCACCGGGCGTCCGGGCGAAGCCGGACATCTGCCAGCGCAGTGCGGCGGTGCCGGCCGCCTGGCGCTGGAGCACCCGCAGCGCGTGCACCGCGACCAGCGCGTCGTCGGCGCCGATCTGCACGAACAGGTCGCCGTCGCCGCGGGCCGGGTCCAGCGCGTCGGCCGGGAAGGCGGGCAGCGGCTCCAGCCCGGCCGGGCGCCGGTCGGCCAGCCCGGTCCGGTCGAACAGCGAGGCACCGAAGCCGAAGGTGACGGTGAGCGAACAGGGACCGGCGTCCAGGGCGATCTGGTTCTCGAACTCGTCGGCCGGCTCGCCCGCCGCCATCCGGGCGGCGGTGCGCGACCAGCGCCGGAGCAGTGCCCGCACGCCGTCCCGGCCGACCCCGCCGGACAGGTCGAAGGCGGCCAGCTGGACCCGGGCCTGCTGGGGTTCGAGGATCCCGGCCTGGTGCTCGCCGTGGAATCCCACCGCGGCGAGCCCCAGACCGGGGCCCGTTCCGGTCGCCCGCGCTGCCGGGCTCCGGTCGCGCCGTTCCACGGCCAGGGCCGTCGCGACCCCGGCCCCGACCCCGACCACCAGGCCGGCCCCGGCGGTGCCCAGCAGGGTCCGCCGGGTCGGACCGGGGGCGCGGCCGGCGTCGGTGTCCCCGGCGGTGCTGTCGCTGTTGCTGTCGGGGCTGGTGCTGGTGCTGGTTTCCATGGGGACGGTCCGCCCTATCCGATCTTCAGCTGCTTGATCTCCGTGGTCTGGTCGATGTCGGAGGATCTGATCACCACCGACACCACCCAGTTCCCGGCGAGCGGCAGCTGAGCCGTCCCGGTCCAGCGTCCGGTGCCCTCGGCGGTGAGCGGGACGGTGAGCGGGCCGAGGTCGCGGTCCGGCAGGGTGAAGGCGAGCTCGACCTCGGGCACCTCGACCGGCGAGCCGTCCGCGCCGTCCAGCTTCAGGTGGACCTCGTTCGAGCCGGTGCCGGCCGGGTTGAGGGTGACGGTCGCGGTGCCCTTGGCGTTCGGCGTCCGGCCCTTGGTGTCGTACGGGAGCTTGAGCTCCACGGTCCGGCCGGGCACCGTCTGCGGGGCGGGCGCCCCGCCGGTCGTGCCGGCCGAGGTGCCGCCGGACGTCGTGTCGGCGCCGTTCGCCGCGGCGGCCGCGACCTCGCCCGCCACCCGTCCGGGCGGGGAGTTGGTGAGCAGGGTGGTGACCACCAGGACGGCCACCGCGACCACCGCCTCGACCAGTACCGAGCGGCGCAGCCCGGCCCGGGTCGGGGTGAGCCCCCGGTCCCGGTCGGCGGTCGCCCGGGCCGCCCGCTGACGGGCCAGCTGGGCCCGGCGGACCGGGTCCGCGCTGTCCGCGCCCGCGCCCGCATCGGAGGCGGCGTCCGGGGCGGGGTCGGGGACGCGGGCCGTGGCGGAAGCGGGGACCGCGACCGGCTCCGGCGCGACCTCGGCCGCCTCCTCCGGGGTGGCGCGCAGCCGGGCGAGCCAGGTGCGGGACATCCAGGCGACGCCGAGCATGGCGATCACACAGCCGGTCTTCACCAGCAGCAGCCGCCCGTAGTCGGTACCGGTCAGCGCGCCCCAGCTGCCGAGGCCGCGCCAGGACTGGTAGACGCCGGTGCCGGCCAGCACCAGGACGGCGCCGAACGCGATCTTCGAGAAGCGGTCCGCGACCTCCGCGCCGATCCCCTCGCGCAGCCCGACCAGCATCGCGGCCAGGCCGCCCAGCCAGAGCGCCATGGCCACCAGGTGGAGCATGCCGAGCGGCAGTGCCAGCCAGACCTGGATGCCCACCGAGGCGTGGTCCGCGCCGACCCAGGTCGCCGAGAGCGCGACGGCCAGCACCAGTCCGGCCACCCCGAGGCCGAGCCGGGCCTCGCGCTGCGGGCGTTCGGCGGCGCGCCGCTCCAGCTCGCGCAGCTCGGCCTCCTCCGGATCGCCGTCCGAGCCGGCGGTACCGGAGCCGGAGCCAGTGGAAGGGCCGTTCGCGGCGGCCTTCGCCCGGCCGCCCTGCGGCAGCCCGAGCTGACCGACCAGCAGGGAGAGGAACACCCCGCTCGCCGCGAGCAGCAGCAGCCGGGCCGCCAGAGCGGTGCCGATCCGCTCGTCCAGCGTGGTCCGGATCAGCGACAGGTCGAAGGCCTTGCCGACCCCCGAACCCCGCTCGTACGGTCCGCGCAGCATCAGCACCGCGACGGTGGACACCAGCAGCGCCACCCACCCGGTCATCAGCAGTCGCTGCACCGGACGCCGGGACGCCCCGGCCGGCCAGCAGAGCAGCACGAAGCCGGCCGCGCCGACGAGCAGCGCGAACGCCGCGTAGGCGACCGTCCGGCCGGTGCCGTAGAGCGCGGCGACCAGGCCGTCGGCCTCGGCGTTCTGCAGGGCGGTGGTGGAGACGGTGGTGGCCGAGGGCGCGCCGATCGAGAAGGTGAAGGCGCCGCCGATCGGGTGCGAGTCCTCCGAGACGGCCCGCCAGGCGACCGTGTAGGTGCCGTTGGCGAGTCCGGGGCCCAGCCCGACCCGGGCGGTGTTGTCCTTGCCGTCGGCGTGCGCGGGGCTGCCCGAGTCGACCGCCCGGCCGGCCGGGTCGAGCACCCGCACCGAGTCCGAGGAGAGCGAGACGGCCTCGCTGAAGGTCAGTGTGACGGCCTGCGGCGCGGCGGGCAGAACGGAGTTCTGCGCCGGGTCGGTGGACTGCAGGGCGGCGTGCGCGGAGGCCGGTCCGGCGCCGCCGAGCAGCAGCGCGAGCACCGCGCCGAGCACACCGAGCAACCCGGCGGTCCGCCGTGCCGACAGCCGTGCCGTCGCTGCCCGTGCCGTTGTCGTCCGTACTGCCGTCGTCCGTACCGTCGTCGCCGCCCCTGCCGTCGCCGGCCGTGCCTTCGGCGTCCGTCCCATCAGCATCCTGCGATCCCTTACTGCTGGCCGGGCCGGTAGGTGAGCTCCTTGACCGGCACCTTCACCGAGATGGTGCCGGTGCGGGTGAAGGTCAGGTCGAGTTCGAGTTCGTCACCCAGGACCGGGGCCTTCTGCCACCCCATGATCATCAGATGGGTGCCGCCCCGGGCGAGCTGCAGCGCGCCGTGCGCGGGGACGTCGAGCTTCTCGACCTGCTCCATGGTGCTCGCGGTGGAGCGGTGCATGGTGACCGAGGAGGCGCCGGGGCTGGAGACCTTCACCAGCTCGTCGCCCTCGCCGCCCTCGTTGCGCACCGTCAGGTAGCCGGCCGCCATGCCACCGGCCGGCGGCATCGGGATGTAGGGGTCGGCGACGCTGAGTCGGGCCGCTCCGCCGCCGGCCGCGGCACCTCCGCCGTTCTGGCCGCCGCTCCCGCAGGCGACCAGGAAGGCGCCGCCGCCCAGTGCCGTCGCCAGCACCGCCCCTGCCAGCGCCGTCCGGCGGAAGCCGAGGGCGCCCTTCATGCGGCGACCCCCTTGGCGAGCAGCGGCAGGTCGTGCTCGAAGGTCTTCACCTCGGTGCCGCTCAGGTAGAGCACGTGCGCCTTGTCGTCCGAGGGCAGGAAGGCCAGCACCTGGGCGCCGTGGGTGGAGGTGACGGTCCCGTCGGCGTTGGTCACCGGGTCCTCGATCAGGATGCCGAGCGCCTTGGCGGCCGCCTTCACCTTGCCCAGGTCCCCGGTCAGGCCTATGAAGTCGCTGCCCATCGAGTCCAGCCAGGCGCGCAGCACCTGCGGGGTGTCGCGCTGGGGATCGGTGGAGACGAACACGACGTCGACCTTCTGCCGCTCCTCCGGGGTGAGCTTCTTCATCGCCACGCCGATGTCGCCCATGGTGGTCGGGCAGACGTCCGGGCAGCTGGTGTAGCCGAAGAACAGCAGCGTGGTCCGGCCACCGGTCTTCTGCCGCAGGTCGTAGGGCTGGCCGGAGGTGTCGGTCAGCTGGAGGTCGGGCTTGTCGAAGTGCTTGCCGAGCACGGTGCCCTCGTAGGGCGAGTCGCTCTTCTGCTGGACGACCTTGGCGGGGCCGGCGGTGTCGGAGCCGGACGAGCCGCAGGCCGTCAGCGCGAGCGCGGCGGCGAGGGCGACGGCGGTGGCCCCGGCCAGGCGGGCGGTGCGGGGGGTACGGGCGGAGCGGAGCATGGGAGGGTCCGATCGTGTGCGGTGGATCACCGGCGGGGCCGCGCCCGGGACGCGGGCGCGGCCGCGACGGGTGCCGGGCGCGGCCCCGCCGGTGCTGGGATCAGGAGGCCGAGCCGCCGTTGCGGCGGCGCAGGCCGAGGACGCCGACGGCGGTGCCGATCACACCGACCACGATGCCGACCACGCCGAGCACGCGGGCGGTGGAGTCGCTCGCCTTGTCGTCGGAGGCGGCGTCGTTCTTGGCCGCGTCGCCGTGCCCGGTGCCGTGGCCGTCGGCGGCGGCCGACGGGGTGGCGGAGGCGGTCACGCCGTGGCCGTCGGCCGAGGTGGCCTTGGTCAGCTTCAGCACCGGGGCGGGCTTGGCCGGCTCGGGCTGGCCGTCCTTGGCCTCGTCGATCCAGCGGACGACGTCGCCGTTGTCGTAGGTCTGCAGGGCCTTGAAGACCATCGCGTCGGCGTCGGTCGGCAGCGGGCCGAGCGAGACCCGGAACTCCTGGAACTGGCCGGGGGCGATCTTCACGCCGGCGTCGGCGGTCCAGGTGATCTTGGAGACGGCCTCGTTGACGTCGTTGCCGTGGACCTTGATCGGCTTGTCCAGCTTGGCCTTCTCGACGGTGGAGGTCCAGCCCGGCAGCGGCTGGGTGCGGACCGAGGCGAGCGGGTGGTCCAGCGGGAGGTTGACCTCCAGCTTGACGGTGCCGGCGGCGTCGTTCTCGTTCGGGACCCGGAAGTCGACGGCGGTGTAGCCGCCCTGCTCGGCGCTGCCCGGGTTCACGGTGACGTGGGCGAAGGCGGGACCGGCGAGGGCCACCACCGAGGCGGCGGCGGCGAGGGCGACGGCGGCGGTACGACGGGCGGGAAGGGAACGCATGGGGTTCGTGTCTCCGTTCGGAGGCTCGGCAGGCCCGCTCCCGGGCACGGAGGGGTCCGTGCCTCGGCGGGGCCGCGCGGCGGGGGAAGAAGTGGGGGGAGGCCGCAGGACCGCACGGATCGGGCGGGGACGGCACGGCGCCGCGTACTCCCGACCGCCGCCGGACCGGTACCGGTGGGGGACACCGGGGACACGGGGCGGGTCAGTACGCGAGGAGCCCGAGGGGCGGCCCGCGCCGCACCACGCTGTGCCGCAGCACGGCACCGGCCGGCAGCGGGTCGTCCGCGCCGCGGCCACCGGACCGGCGGGCCGGTCCACCGGGCAGACCGAGCAGGCCGCGCAGCAGCACCGCGGCCAGCGCGCACGCCGTCCGCAGCGGCTCGGCCGCCCGGGTCCGCGCGGCCGAGGCGGTGATCCGCACCAGCCGCCAGAGCGCCGCCTCGCCGCGCCGCAGCCACCAGCCGGCCAGCAGCGCCGCGCCGAGGTGGGCCGCCAGCATCGCCGGCGTCATCCCGAGCACGCCGCCCTGCCACCAGGGCGCGGCCGCGTACGCCTGCGGGTCCAGACCCGCGCCGGCCACCACCTGCTCGGCGGTGGGACTCCCGGGCAGACCGATCAGGGTGCCCGGGCGGGCCTCGTTGCAGACCAGCCGGCTGGCGACCTGCGGCAGCGTCAGCGGGCCGGAGCCGAGTGCGCCGCCGTGGTGGTGCCCGCCGGCCGCCGCCGGGCCGCCGTAGGAGTGGAAGAGGAGGTGCAGCCCGAACTGGCCCGCGCCCAGCGCCCCGGCGATCGCGCCGAGCGAGCGCTCCCGGCCGCCGAGGGCGGTGGCGAGCACCAGCACGGCGGCGAACCCGGCCGCGAGCGTGGGCGGGGCGACCTCGCCGCCGGCCGCGAACGCGTGCCCGGCGGCCGCGATCAGCGTGCACACCAGGGCGAACGGAACCGCCCGGGCAAGCCGCAGGTCCCAGGCGGCGGCCCCCACCGGCGCGTCCGGTGCGGGGGCGCCCGGGTGCGGGGCGGCGGCTGGGGCATTCATGGCCGGGACATCATCTCATCGCGCACACCCACCGGATCGGCAGGGTGGGAAATCCCTACGAATGCCCCGTTCGGCCCCGCGCACGGCCCCCGGTGTGCGCTGCTCGGCACATGCCTGTCCCCCCGTCCATCCGCCGAACGGGCGGTAGTGGGGCCTCGGCACGGTTCACCTCCGCACCGCCCGGAGATACCTCGTTATATGTGGAGCCGCAGCCAGGAGGGACCTCCCGTGGACATCTGGTGGACTCTGCACCTCAAGCGCGACCCGGCCAGCGTGCCGCTCGCGCGCCGCATACTGCTCGGCGCGATGGCGACCGCGGGCGTCGACCCGCAGATCGCCCACGATCTCGGCGTCGCCCTCAGCGAGGCGTGCGCCAACGCGGTCGAGCACGGCGCGTGCGGGCGGCCCGACGACGGCTACCAGGTCACCGCGTCGATCAGCGGCGACCTGCTGCGGATCGAGGTGACCGACTCGGGCCCCGGCCTGCCCGGGCCCGACCGCCCGGCCCGCCGTCCGGCCCCCGCCGCCGTCCCGGTGGCCCCGCCCGCCCGGCCGGCGGGCCGGGCGCAGCCCCGCCGCCGCGCCCGGCGCGGCCGCGCCACCGTCCCCGGGCCGCTGCTCACCACCCACCGCCCACGGCGCGACGGCCGCCCGTACGACACCCACGTCCTCCCGGCCGCCGCCGACCCGGTGCCCGTCTTCCGGCCGGTGGACCTGGACGCGCTGCCCGACCTCACCGCCGAGTCCGGCCGGGGCCTGTTCCTCATCCACGCCCTCACCGACCACGTCCAGCTCCGCAACCATCCGCTGCGGGGGGCGATCGTCAGCTTCGACAAGATCCTCAAGTGGCAGGACGGGGCGCTGCTGCGCGCCGCCTCGTAGGGCCCGCCCCCCGGAATCCGACCGGGGAGACCGGCCGGGGAGACCGGGCCGCCGGGGCGTGTCCGCAGCAGCGCGCCGTCCTGGGGGCCGTGCCGTCACCCGGCCCGGTAGGCCCGGAGGAACGCCGCGACGCCGGTGCCGATCAGGCGGTCGGTCTCCTCCTGCGGCAGCGGCAGGACCCCGTAGTGCGACTGCTGCACGATCGCGTGCGAGATCAGGGCCGTGAAGTGGCCGGCCGTCGTGGCCGAGTCCCCGTGCACGTCGATCAGCCCGGCGTCGGCGAGGGCGGTCATCGCCTCCGCGAGGGCCTCCCCGGCCGGCCTCGGGCCCGCCTCCCGCCACGCGGCCAGCAGCTCCGGCGGCACGTGGTCGGCCTCGGCGTGGATGTGCCGGACGAGGGCGAAGTGGTCCGGGAAGTCGGTCATCATGCCGACGAGGGCGCGGGCGAGGGCGACGAGATCCCGTTCGAGGTCCTCCGGGCGGGGCGGACGGGCGGGGTCCACCAGGGCGCGGATCCGGGCGATCTGGGCGTCCCTCACCACGCCGGAGGTCCAGGTGACGACGGTGCGGAAGAGCTCCGCCTTCCCACCGGGGAAGTGGTTGTACAGGGTGCGCGTCGAGACGTCGGCGGCCGTCGCCAGCGCGTCGACCGAGGCGCGCGTGTAGCCCTCGCGTCCGAAGACCGAGCAGGCCGCGCTCGCCATGGCCCGCTGCTTCGCCAGTTTCCGCGGCGAGACCTCTTCGGGCGCCGTGCCCGTTCCGGTCCGGTTGTCGCTCCCCATGTCCGCCTCCTCATCGATTACAACGGGCGTTGTAATTTCTGCAACGCTCGTTGTAGTTTACCGGAGGGAGGCCGCACGGGGCGGCCGAACCGCCTCGGGAGGGGATCTCGTCATGCCTGCCACCACCACGGTCCTGGACACGACCACGGGCCTGGACACCGCCGTCGACGCCGCCACCGACGCCGGGGGCGCTCCGCTGCGCGTCGCCGTCATCGTCGGCAGCGTCCGCGAGGGCCGCCAGGGCCGTGCCGTCGCCGACTGGTTCCTCGCCGCCGCCGGGAGCACCGCCGGCCTGGACCTGGACGTCATCGACCTCGTCGACGTCCCCCTGCCGCTCGCCATGCCCGGCTGGGGCGGCACCTCGACCCCGGAGGCCGCCGCCGCCCTCGCGGACGTGACGCCCCGCCTGGCCGCCGCCGACGCCTTCGTCGTCGTCACCCCCGAGTACAACCACAGCTTCCCGGCGGCCCTGAAGAACCTCATCGACTGGCACTACACCCAGTGGCAGGCCAAGCCGGTCGGCTTCGTCTCCTACGGCGGCCTCGGCGGCGGACTGCGCGCGGTCGAGCAACTACGGCTGGTCTTCGCCGAGTTGCACGCCGTCACGGTCCGGGACTCGGTCAGCCTGCACGGCCCCTGGTCCGGCCTCGCCGAGGACGGCGCCCCGCGCGACGCCGCCGTCAGCGAGGGCGCCGCCAAGGGCATGCTCGGCCAGCTCGACTGGTGGGGCCGGACCCTGCGCTCCGCCCGCACCACCCGCCCCTACCAGGGCTGAGGGGGACCGGGCCGTGAGCACCGTCCAGACCGCCGGACCCGCCGTCCGGGCCCCGGCCGAGCCGCCGCGAAGCTCCTCCGCCGCGCTCAACCGCACCCTCGCCGTCGTCATCACCGGCTCGGTCATGTCCGTGCTCGACATGACGATCGTCAATGTCGCGCTGCGCAGCCTCTCCGAGGAACTCCACGCACCCCTGACGACCGTCCAGTGGACGGCCACCGCCTACACCCTCGCGCTCGCCGCCGTCGTGCCCACCGCCGCCTGGGCGATGGGCCGGTACGGTGCCAGGCGCACCTACCTGACCGCCCTCACCCTCTTCACCCTGGGCTCCCTCCTCGCCGCGTGCGCCTGGGACGTCGGCAGCCTGATCGCCTTCCGGGCCGTCCAGGGACTCGGCGGCGGCCTGCTCACCCCGGTCGGCATGGCCATGGTGATGCGCACCGCCGACCGGGCCCGCCTCGGGCGGGCGATGGCCCTGCTCGGACTGCCCGTCCTGGCCGGCCCGGTGGCCGGCCCCGCTCTCGGCGGCTGGCTGCTCGACACCGCTTCCTGGCACTGGATCTTCCTCGTCAACCTGCCCGTCGGAGCGGTCGCCCTCGTCCTCGCCGCCAGGCTGCTCCGACCCGATCCGCCGCGCCCGGCGACCCCCGCACCGCCGAGGCTCGACGTCCCCGGCCTGCTGCTGCTCTCCCCGGGCCTCGCCCTCCTGCTCTACGGTCTGGCCCGCAGCGGGGACCAGGGCGACGTCACCGCCCCCGGCACCCTCGTGCCCGCCCTCGCCGGTGCGGTGCTCGTGGCCGCCTTCGTCCGCCGCGCCCTGACGGCCGACCACCCGCTGCTCGACCTCCGGCTGCTGCGCCACCGCACCTTCGCCGCCGGTGTCGGCACCCTCGCCCTCTTCACCGGCGGGTACTTCGGATCGATGCTGCTCGCCCCGATGTACTGGCAGGAGGCACGTGGCCTGAGCGCCACGGCGGCCGGACTCCTCGGCGCACCGGTCGGTCTGGCCGTCGGCGTGACCATGCAGGTCGCCTCCCGCCGCATCGACAGGGTCGCGCCGCGCCACCTGGTCCGCCTCGGCATCGCCGTCGGCGCCCTGGGCATGGCCCTGACCGCCCTGCAGACGGGCACCGAGGGCGTGCCGGCCTGGCGGGTCGTCGGCGCGGCGATGCTGATGGGCGTCGGAGCGGGCACGACCCTGATGCCGACGATGACCACCGCCACCCGCGACCTCCCGGACGACCGGCTGGCCGCGGCCAGTACCGCCCTGAGCATCAACTCCCAGGTCTGGGCGTCGGTGGGGACGGCGCTGCTGTCCGTGCTCCTGAGCTCCTGCGGTACGGACCCCGCCGGGTTCCGCGGTACGTACGCGGTCGCCGCGGTCCTCCTCGCCCTGGCGCTGGTCCCCGCCTCCTTCCTCCCGGCCCGCCGCCCCTGACGCCCGCCGGCGGCCGGCCCGAGCGGGCGGCGGGATCAGCCGCGGGTGGTGGGGGCGGCGGTGGAGGCGGCGGCGGCCCGGTTGCGGCGGCGGGCGACCACGACGGCGGCGAGGCCGAGGACGATCGCCATGCCGCCGGTGACGGCGAGCGGGACGTTGCCGGAGCTCGCGCCGGTGCCGGCCAGCCGGGGTCCGGCCGGGTCGCCGTTGTCGGTGCCGGAGGTGCCGGGCGTGCCGGAGGTGGTGGCCGGGGCCGAGGGCGACGCGTCCGGGGAGGCGCTCGTGGTGGGCGTCGCCGTCTCCGTCGCCGTCGGCGAGGCGCTCGTCGACGGGGCGGTGGTGGCCGGGGCCGGCTCGGTGCGGGTGAGCGTGCTGGTGAGCGAGCCCAGCAGCCGGTTGCACCGGTACTTCACGTTGACCGGGCCCACCCCGTACGGAAGCACCTCGGAGGAGCCGGCGACGGTGACGGCGTAGTCCCCGGAGACCGTGCCCGGCTCGTCGGCGAACCTCAGCTCGGCGGTGACCATCTCGTGCGCCGGGACCCGGAAGGAGCCGACGGCGGTCGTCCCGGTGCCGTCGTTCGGCTCGACCGGGGTGAAGGGGCCGCCCTGGATCCTGACCAGGGGCTTGAACGGGGCGCCGCCCTGCGGGCCCTCGATCCGGTAGCTGATCCGGAAGTCGGTCAGCACGGTGTCGCTGCTGTTGTAGAAGGAGAAGGCCAGGTCCTGCGGCGGTCCGCCCCGGACCAGGGTCGCCGCAGTCGGCACGGCGTGGACCGGCATCGTGACCTGGTACTCGGACTCGCAGCCGGCGGGCAGGGTCGAGGTGGCCGAAGGGGTGGCGGTCGCGGTGCCGGGAGCGGGGTCGGTCGGGGTGGCGGTGGCCGGGGGCGTGCCGGTGGCCGACGGCGTCACCGTGGCGGAGGCGGTGGGGGTGGGCCCGCCGGTGCTGGGAGTCGGCGTGGTGGTGGTCGCCGTCGCTCCGGGCGTCGCTCCGGCCGTCGGCCCGGCCGTCGCGCTCGCCGAGGGCGACGCGCTGCCGTCGGCGGCGGTCGCGGGGCTGGTTCCGCCGGCCAGGACGCCGCCGGTCAGCACGAACAGGGTGGCGGTGGCCGCCAGACGGGAAGTGCGCACAGGGGGGCTCCGGTGAGGGTCGGACGAAACCGCTTGCGCATGGGGGACGTTCGAAGGGCCCGCACGGTTGTACGGACCCTTCGGACGTTCCGGCGGTGGTGCGTCAGCTGTGCGCGCCGGCCTTGCGGCGGCGCAGCACGAGCAGCGTCCCGGCACCGGCCGCGAGCACGGCGGCGCCGCCGACGGCGATCGGCAGGGTGTTGGAGCTGGAGCCGGTGTCGGCCAGGTGCGGGCCGCTCACCGCGGACGGCGAGGCGGTCGCCTTGAGGGGGGTGGCGGCGGTGGTGGAGGACTTGTCGGCCACCTTGAAGCCGCCCTCGTAGTAGTTGCCGTACTGGGTGCAGCTGTTCGGCAGGGGGGAAGCGGGCTGGGGGAGGTCCGGCGTGTTGTCGAAGACCTCGGAGCCGCCGCCCACGGTGCCGCCGTAGTCGCCGACGGGGGCGGCGTTGGCGGCGATCCGGAACTGGATGGTGAGCTTCTCGCCCTTGGCGATCCGGTGGGTCCCGGTGTCGATGGCGCGGTCGACCAGTTCGGCCGGCTTCCAGTCCGATCCGGGCAGCCGGAGCTGGACGGTGAAGAAGTCGGTCCGCCAGTCCAGCGGACGCTCGTTCCAGTTGTCGGTGATGTAGATGCTGGACGAGAACCTGGCGAGGTCCACGCCGGTGGTGTTCTCGAAGGTCACCTGGACCTCCTGGGCCGGTCCGCCCTTGACCAGGGTGGTTCCCCAGAGGCCGGTGCCGGTGGCCTTGAGGTTGTGGTTGTCACCCCCGTGGACGCCGCCCTGGCAGCGGTTCGTGAACGTGGGTGCCGGGGTCGTGGGGCGGTTGGTCGGCTTCGGCGAGGTGGTGCTGCCGGGGGTGCCGGTGGCACTGGGCGAAGTGCTCGCGGAGGGCGTGCCGGTGCTCGGGGTGCCGGTGCTCGGGGTGCCGGTCGGGGTCGGCGTGGCGCTCGGGGAGCCGCTCGGGGCCGTCGTCGGGGCTGCCGTGGTCGGGGCGGGGGACGTCGGGGCCGTCGTCGTCGGGGTGGGCGAGATGCCGACGGCGCCGGCGGTGGCCGTGCCGACCGTCGCGCCGAGGGAGAGCGCTATCAGCGTGGACGCGGCCAGAAGGCGGGAAGTGCGCACGGTCTTGGCTCCAGCTTGAGTAAATCTGTCCGAATACGGGCGAGTTGGCGCCTCGGTGTGATCACCGGCGCGTCGCAGGAGCGGCACCATATCGGAGGGTGGGCGAAGCGTCCGGTGCCGGGGCCCGGGAGGCGGTCGGCGACGCCCTACCCTGGCGCGATGGGAGCGGTGGGCGAGTGGGACCTGAGGCGGCTGCGGGTGCTGCGGGCGGTCGACGAGTGCGGGACGGTGACGGCGGCCGCCGAGCGGCTCCGGCTGTCGCCCTCGGCGGTCTCGCAGCAGGTCTCGGCGCTGGCCCGGCAGGTGGGCGCGCCGATGCTGGAGCCCTACGGGCGGCGGGTGCGGCTGACCCCGGCGGCCCGGCTGGTGCTGCGTCACGCGGCGGTGGTCTTCGGACAGCTGGAACGTGCCGAGGCCGAGCTGGCGGGCTATCTGCACGGCGAGGCGGGCGAGGTCAGGGTGGGGGCCTTCGCCACCGCGATCACCGGGCTGCTCGTCCCGGCGGTGTCCCGGCTGCGCGAGGCCGCGCCGAGGCTGACCGTGCGGGTGGTGGAGGCCGAGGCGGCCGAGGCGGTCCGGCTGCTGGCGGCGGGGGACGTCGACCTGGCGCTGTCGCTGGCGGTGGTCGGGCCGGTCGGCCGGGGCTCCGGATTCGTCGAGACGGAACTGCTCAGCGACCCGTTGGACGTCGCGCTGCCACCGGGCCACCCGCTGGCCGGGACACCGGGGCTGCGGCTCGCGGACCTCGCGGCGGAGCCCTGGATCTACGGCGCGGCCGGGCCCTGGCGGGAGATCACCGCGGCGGCCTGCGCCCGGGCGGGCTTCACCCCGGAGCGGGCGCACACCGCCGCGGACTGGACGGCGATCCTGGCGATGGTGGCGGCCGGGCTGGGGGTGGCGCTGGTGCCGCGGCTGGCCTCGGCCGGGCGGGGCGGCTCGGCGGTCGTCCGGGCGCTGCCGGCGGACCTGCCGACCCGCCGGGTGGTGGCGGCGGTCCGGGCGGGCACGGAGCGGACGCCCCCGCTGCGCCGGGTGCTGGCGGAGCTGACGGCCGTCGCCAGGACCCTTCAGTCGGACTGAACGGTTTGCTCATTTCTTTGTGATGGACCTGACGGGTGACCCGGGGCGAGGGTGGAGGCATGACCACCGAACGGATCTCGGGCCCCCGTCCCGACCAGCTGTCCGACGCCTACGCCCCGCCGTACGGGGGCGGCAACCCCTACGCCGACTACCGCACCGCCGAGTTCCCCTTCACCGGCCTGGTGGACCTCGCCGACCGCCGGCTCGGCGGCGCGGTCCTCGCCGCCAACGACGAGCTGTTCGCCGAGCGGGAGAACCTGCTGCTGCCGGGCGCGGCCGAGTTCCGCCCGCACACCTTCGGCAACAAGGGCCAGATCATGGACGGTTGGGAGACCCGGCGGCGGCGCGGCACCGGCGCCGGACACCCGCACCCGACCGTCGAGGACCACGACTGGGCCCTGATCCGGCTGGGCGTGCCGGGAGTCGTGCACGGCGTGGTCGTCGACACCGCGCACTTCCGCGGCAACTTCCCGCTGCAGATCGGCGTCGAGGGTGCCGAACTCCCGGGAACCCCGGGCCCGGAGGAGCTGCTGGCCCCCGAGACCGAGTGGCACCCGCTGGTGCCCCGTTCGCCGGTGCGCGGCCACGCCGCCAACGGCTTCGCCGTCGAAGGGGGCCGCCGGTTCACACATCTGAGGCTCAGTCAGTTCCCCGACGGCGGCATCGCGCGCTTCCGGGTGCACGGCGAGGCCCGTCCGGATCCGGCCTGGCTGACCGCGCTCGGCACCTTCGACCTGGCCGCGGTCGAGCACGGAGGCGCCGTCGAGGACGCCTCGGACCGCTTCTTCTCCTCCCCGGTCAACCTCGCCCTGCCCGGCAAGTCCGGTGCGATGGGCGACGGTTGGGAGAACCGGCGGCGCCGCGACGACGGCCACGACTGGGTCCGGCTGCGGCTGGCCGGGCGGGGCGCGATCCGGGCCGTGGAGATCGACACCGGCTACTACGTCGGCAACGCGGCCGGCTGGGCGGCGCTGTCGGGCCGGGACGAGCAGGGCGCCGATCCCGAGGCGTGGTTCGAACTGGTGCCGCGCACCCGGCTCCAGCCGGACGCCGTGCACCGGCTGGTGGTCGACGCGCCGCGTCCGGCCACCCACGTCCGGCTGGACGTCTTCCCGGACGGCGGGATCGCCCGGCTGCGGCTGTACGGCGGGCTGGTCTGATCCGGTGCCGCCGGGCCGGTCGGTGCGGGCCGGGGTGAGCCGGTGGCGCCGGACGCCCGGCGGCTCCCGCTCCGTTTGCCGGGTCCGGCGGCCCGCCGGACGATGGGGGCATGATGCACCAGATGCGGGCCGAGTTCGGCGCCGGCGGCGCGTCCGCCGGGGTGCGGCTGTGGCACATGGTCCGAGGCGGCGAGGACGCGGCGATGTGCGGCCGGGAGATCGACGCGGCGGCACCCGCCCGGGAGGCGACGGACTGGGGGCACACCCCCGAGCTCTGCTGCCACACCTGCGGCGCGTACGTCCTGAGGGAGTCCCCCTACCTGGGGGACGAGCACCGGCCGGGACCGCCCGGCGGCCAGCCGGAAGCCGGCTGGCCCACGGGCTGACCGGGGCGGCGGCGCGGTCGCGGGCGGGCCGGGGCTACCGTGGGCGCCATGGACAAGTCCCTGGTGCGGCCGCGCTCGCTCGTCCGTGAGGCCGCCTCGCTGCGGGCCGGCGTGCCGACCCCGGCCGTCCACGTCGACCGGCTCTGCGCCCGGATCGAGCAGGTGGACCCGCTGATCCACGCCTTCGTCCCCGAACCCGGCCGCGCCGACCGGCTGCAGGCCGAGGCCCGGGCGCTGGTGGCCCGCCACCCGGACCCGGCGCAGGCGCCGCCGCTGTACGGGGTGGCGGTCGGGATCAAGGACATCGTGCACGTCGACGGGCTGCCCACGCACGGCGGTTCGCTGCTTCCGCCGGGCGTCCTGGCCGGGCCGCAGGCCGCCGTGGTGGACCGGCTGCGGGCGGCCGGCGCGCTGGTCGCCGGCAAGACCGTGACCGCCGAGTTCGCCGGCAGTGCGCCCGGCCGGACCCGCAATCCGCACCGCCCCGAACACACCCCGGGCGGTTCCAGCAGCGGTTCGGCGGCGGCGGTCGCGGCCGGACTGGTGCCGCTGGCGATCGGCACCCAGACGATCGGCTCCGTGATCCGCCCGGCCGCCTACTGCGGTGTGGTGGGCTTCCGGCCGACCTTCGGACGGATCCCGACGGCGGGCGTGATCCCCAACGCGCCGAGCTTCGACACCGTGGGCCTGTTCACCGCCGATCTGGCGGGCGCCGCGCTGGCCGCCCCGTTGCTGTGCGACGACTGGGACCACGCGGCCGGGCCGGGCGGGGCGGCGAACGGCGGGGCGTGGGCGGACGGCGCGCCGGTGCTCGGCGTTCCGGTGGGCCCGTACCTGGACCGGGCCGGGCCGGCGGCGCGGCAGGCGTTCGACCGCCAGCTGGCCCTGCTGGCCGCGCGCGGGCTGACGGTACGCAGGCTCGATCTGCTGCCCGACTTCGACGAGTTGGAGCGGCAGGCGCAGACGGTCAACCGCTTCGAGATGGCGGCGAGCCACACGGACTGGTTCGCCCGCTTCGGTGAGCTGTACCGGCCGGAGACGGTGGCGAGCATCCGGCACGGGCGGACCGTCGACCCGGCCGACCGCGCGGCCGCGCTGCGCGCCCGGACGGCGTTCCGGGAGCGGCTCGCCGAGCGGCGGCACCGGGCCGGGGTGGACCTGCTGCTGGCGCCCTCGGCCACCGGCCCGGCCCCGCTCGGGCTGGACAGCACCGGCAGCGCGGTGATGTCACTGCCCTGGAGCTATGCCGGCCTGCCCGCGCTCAGCCTGCCGGCCGGGGTGACGGCGGCGGGCCTGCCGCTCGGCCTCCAGGTGGTCGGCGAGGCCGGGGCGGACGAGCGGCTGCTGGCCCTGGCGGCGGTCCTGGAGCGGGTGCTGGACGGCTCCTGAGCCGGGAGCGCCCGGGCGAACGCGAGAGCCCCGGCCTCGCGCGCCCCGGCCTCGTGGGCCCCGGCCTCGCGCGCCCCGGCCTCGTGGGCCCGGCCTCGCCGGGCCTCAGGCACTGAAGGCGGGCCCGTCCGGGTCGGTGGCGTCCGAGCGCAGCCGGCGCAGCACGGCACGGTGGGCCCGGTCGTACGGGGTGTCGTCGTCGAACAGCAGGGCCTGCGGGTTGGCGTTCTCCAGCAGGGCGATCAGGGTGAAGGCGATGTCCTCCGGGTCGGCGTCGGGCCGCAGTTCGCCGGTGCCGACGGCCTCCTCGACCAGGCCGAGCACGGTGGCGTGCCACTCCCGCCAGTTGGCGGCGAGCACGTCGCGCAGCGGGCCCGGCCGGGCGTCGTACTCGGCGTTGACCTCGTAGAAGAAGCAGCCGCCGGGGAAGACCCGGGCGCGCGAGTAGGCCAGCCAGGACTCGCAGAGCAGCCGGACCTTGCGCAGGCCGGGAGGCTCGTCCCGGACCGGTGCGAGCACCGCGTCGGCGAAGATCCGGCGGGCCGCCCGCACGGTGGCGAGCTGGAGCTCCTCCTTGGAGCCGAAGCCGGCGAAGACCCCGCTCTTGCTGAGGCCGAGGTCGGTGGCGAGCCGGCCGATCGACAGCGCGTCCAGCCCTTCGACCGAGGCGATCGCGACGGCCCGGCGCAGGACCGTCCGCCGGGTCTCCTCGCCGCGCAGTACCCGTCCGTCCGTGGTCGATCCGGCCACCGCTCACCCCAGTCCTCCGGCCGTTCCCCGGCCTCTCCGTCGTGCGGCCAGGGTAGCGGGGAGCGTCCGTCGACCTGAAAACAGCACGAACGATCGTGCTAATATCTTGCCGAGTTCGGCTCTCTTGCCCCTCGGCACCCACAGGAGTTCCGCATGGACCCGGCCGTCGCACTGATCCGCACCACCCTGAACACCGCCTCGCTGGCCGCCCCCGGGCTCGCCGGCCGGGCCGCCTTCGGGCTCTACCGCCACCCCTTCCGCCGCAGCCGGGTCCGCCCCGGCGAGCACGAGGTCCACGACCGGGCCGTCACCGGGACGATCCGGCACGGGGACGCGCGGGTGGCCGTCTACTCCTGGGGCGACGGTGCCCGGCCCGTCCTGCTGATGCACGGCTGGCGCTCCCGGGCCTCCCGCTTCGCGCACCTGGTGCCCCGGCTGCGCGCGCTCGGCCTGACCGCGGTCGGCTACGACGCCCCCGGGCACGGCGACTCCGGCGGGCGCACCGCCACCGTGCTGGACCACCGGGCCCTCGCCCTGCGGCTCCAGGAGCGGTACGGCGACTTCGAGGCGGTGGTAGCCCATTCGCTGGGCGTCAACGCGGCCTTCCTGGCGCTGCGCGAGGGCCTGCGGGCGGAGCGGCTGGTCGCCTTCTCCGGCGCATCCGAGCTCTCCTGGCTGCCGACCGCGTTCTGCGACCGGCTGGGGCTGAACGCCACCGTGGAGCGGGAGTTGCGCCGCCGGGAGGCCGGCGGCGCGATGTTCCCCGGGGTGGCGGACATCCGCACCCACTTCGACGCGGCCCGCGAGCCCGGGGAGATCGCGCTCCCGATCCTGGTCGCGCACGACGAGGACGACGACGTGGTCCCGTTCTCGCACGCCCGCCGGCTCCGGGCGGCGTACGGGGAGCGGCTGGAACTGGTGGCCACCCGGGGGCTCGGCCACCGCCGGATCCTCGTCGAGCCGACCGTGCTGGACCAGGTGACGGGCTTCCTGGCGGCCGGGGCGCACCCCGGCGGCCGGACCGTCGACGGGCCGGGGGAGGCGGTGGGAGCGGTATGAGGATCGTCGAACTGCACGCCCGTGCACTGGAGTTGGCGACCACTGTGGTCGGCACCGTGCAACCGGAGCAGCTGGTGCTGGCGACCCCGTGCGCCGGGTGGCCGCTGCGGCGGCTGCTGGAGCACGAGGTGGGGCAGCACCGGGGCTTCGCCGCGGCCGCCCTCGGCGCCGGGGCGGACCGCGCGCGCTGGCGCGACGTCCCGGTCCACGGCGACCCGGCGGGCGCGTTCCGGCGGTCGGCGGAGCGGCTGACCGCCGCGTTCGCCACCGCCGGCGCGGCGGCGGAACCCGCTGCGCTGCACCTGCCGGAGATCGGCGACGGCGGGCCGTTCCCGTTCGACCGGGCGGTCGGCTTCCACCTGCTCGACACCCTGGTGCACGCCTGGGACGTGGCGGCCGCGCTGGGCTCGCCGGCCCGGCTGGTGGCGGCGGTGCAGGCCGAACCGCCGCTGGTCGGGGCGCTGCTCACGGTGGCCGGGGCGGTTCCGGCCAGCGCGGGGGCGCGGGGGCCCGGGCAGGCGTTCGGTCCCGTCCGGGCGCTACCGGACCGTACCGGGCCGTTCGACCGCGTGCTCGCCCTGCTCGGCCGCGACCCGTCCTGGTCGGCGGCCGGCCGCTGACCGCGCGCTGATCGCCGGCCGCGCGCTGACCGCCGGCCGCGTCACCGGGTCGGCCGTCAGTCGTCAGCCGTCAGCGGTCGGCGTCGCGCCGCTCGTCGGGGAAGCGCGGGCCGCCGATCAGGAACAGCAGGGTGGCGGTCGGGAAGCCGATCGTCGCCGCCAACAGCACGATGAACTGCCAGAACATCTCTCGCTCCTCGCCCTCGTCAGCGCCGGGGGCGGGGATCCCCCGAAGGTGGTCCCAAACCCGGACGGCCCTGATTGGCCGAAATGTCCACTCGTGCTCCGACGGTATGGCCGGATCACCCGCGCTGCCACCGGGAGCGCGCGGCGCGGCGCGTGCACGGGTCTGGGCGCGCGCCGCACCCGGCGCGCACACTGTCGGGATGCAGGTACAGCTCGCATGGGAAGCACGGCGGCCCGACCGCGAGAGCGAGGACTTCGCGGCGGCCACCTCCGAGGCGCTCGTCCTCCTCGACGGCTCGAGTTCGCCGACCGGACTCGAGTCCGGGTGCCGCCACGGCACCGCCTGGTACGTCCGCAGACTCGGGGTCCACCTGCTGGCCCGGCTCACCGACCGCCCGGACCGTTCGATCGCCGAGTGCCTGGCCGACGCCATCGCGGAGACGGCCGCCCTGCACGGCGGCCGCTGCGACCTGGCCCACCCCAACACGCCCGCCGCGATGGTGGTCGCCGCCCGTCGGCACGGCGCCTCGCTGGAGTACCTGGTGCTCGGCGACTCCCTGCTGGTGCTGGAACCGGCCGACGGTCCGCCCCGGGTGATCGGCGACAACCAGCGCTTCCCCGGCGGGGAGGAACTGCGCCGGCAGGTCTGGTCGACGGTGCCCGGCTCCGCCGAACGGGCCGCCCTGCACCTGGAGTACACGCTGGCCGTCCGCGCCGTCCGGAACTCCGGCACCGGCCCCTGGATCGCCGCCGCCAGCCCGAAGGCCGCCGCCCACGCCGAGACCGGCTTCGTCCCCCTGGCCGGACTGCGCGCGGTGGCCGCCCTCTCCGACGGCGCGGCCCGCTTCACCGACCGCTTCGGCCTCGGCAGCTGGGGCGACGCCCTGCGCCTGCTCGGCGAGTCCGGCCCCGCCGAACTCATCGCCCAGGTCCGCGCGGTCGAACGCGCCGACGCCGGCTGCGAACGCTGGCCCCGGGGCAAGGCCCACGACGACGCCTCGGCCCTCTACGCCCGGCTCTGACACCGGGGGCACGTACGGGGCGCCCCGGCTGCCGAGGTCGGAGCGGTCGGACGGTCGTCGCCGGAGCGGTCGGACGGCCGTCGCCGCAGCGGTCCGACGGTCGAGGACGCGGGAAGGCCCTCCCACGCGGTCGGCCCCTCCCGGCCGTCCCTCGGAGCGGGCCCCGAACAGCCGATGCCCGGGGCCCGCTCCGCCGTGTCACCGATCCTGCGGGGGAAGTCCCCGCGTCCGGCCGGGCACCCCCACGGACGACCGCCCCTGACCCGCGGGGCGGCCGCCCTCACGGGTGGGCTCCGGGGCCTGCCGGGGCCGAAGGCGCGGGTGGCAGGAGGGCGGGGTCGCCGTGGTGGCCGGGGTGCCGCCAGGAGAGGAGCCAGACGGCCGTGAGCAGAGTGCCGACGCCTGCCAGGGCCATCGCGCCGCCGGTGCCGGTCGCGGCCGCGACCGCGCCGAAGCAGACGGGGCCGATGCCCTGCAGAGTCATGTTGCCCGAGCCGAGCAGGCCGAAGGCCTGACCCTGGCCGTGCGGCGGGAGGACCGCCAGGAACTCCCGCTGCAGGCCGAGGCCGTAGGCGAAGCCGCAGCCGGTGCAGAGCAGCAGTGCCGCTGCGAGCAGGCGGTCCGGCTCGGTGGCGAAGCCGATCAGGGGCGCGCCCATCAGCGCGACCAGCGGCACCACCAGGCGCTCGCGCGCGAGGGGCCGGAGGAGGCGGCCGACCAGCAGGTCGCCGAGGAGCATGCCGACCGGCAGGCAGGCCAGCAGGATCGCGTAGGAGCCCGGGGGGAATCCGCGGGTGCCCGTGTAGGCGACGACCAGCCCCTCCGCGCCCGTGACGAAGGCGCTCGGCAGCCACTGGGCGAGCAGCAGCCGGCGCACGGCACGGTCGCGCAGCAGGGCGCCGGAGCCGCGCAGGCTGTCCCGCACCGTGCCGGCGCTCGCGTCGCCCCGGTCCTCCCGCTCGACCGGAACGCGCGGCATCCGCAACCGGACGGCCGCCGCGCACACCAGGTTCAGCGCCGCACCGAGCGCCAGCGCCTGCCGCGGACCCAGGGCCTCGACGACCACGCCGCCGAGTCCCAGGCCGAACAGCTGGGCTCCGCTGGAGGCCATGGTGTTGAGGGAGCGTCCGAGCACGTACGCGTCACCGTGCAGCCAGTGGGCCACCAGGCGCGCCGAGGCGCCGTTGAACACCGGTGCGGCGAGGGCGGCGAGGGCGACCAGGGCCAGGCCGGCCGCGGTCGGCAACCGGCCCAGGGCGAGCAGTGCCGCCACCGCGCCCTCCAGTACGAAGCCGCCGACGATCAGCGCCCGGGGCGGCAGGCGGTCGGCCAGCGAGCCGAGGAGCAGCGAGCCGAACAGCTGGGGGAGGAAGCCTGCCCCGAAGGCGACGGCGCTGAGCAACGCGGAGCCGGTGCCGCTGAAGACCAGCACGGAGAAGGTGGTGATCCGCAGCGAGCCGGCCGTGATGCCGACCACACGCGTCAGGAAGAGCAGTCGGAACCGCGGCTCGGCCAGAACCTCGCGGTAGGTCGTACGTCGCGCGGCGGACCGCGCCGGAGAACTCGGGGGAGCCGTCGTCATGCGAGGAGCCTCCGGTCGGGGGCCGGTGTTCCGCGAATGATTCGCCCCAGGACGTAAGGTCGGCCCGGCGCGGTCTACCGTGGAGGCGTGCTCCGCTTCACCGCCACCGCCGAGGACCTGTTGCGAAGCCGCTTCGCGCTCTCACCGGCGTTCGAGCTCTGCGGGTTGCTGCGCCGCCTCGACGGCGGGAACGCCCGGCTGCCGGGCGGGTGGGCGGCGCGTCTCGCGCCCGCCTTCGCGCGCCTCCGCCGCGAGACCGCGCTGGACGCCGTGCTGGCGCTGCAGACCGGTTCCGCGGGAGCCAACTTCGTCGCCCCGCCGCCGCGCGGTCTCGCCCAGACCTGGGCCGACGACCTGGCGGCCGTCCGGGCCACCCCGCTCCCGGTCGCACGGGACGAGATCGACCGGTTGGGACGGCAGGCTCCGGTCCGCGACCCGCGCGTGCGCGCGCTGCTGGATTCGGACGAGGTGGTCGACCTGGTCGGTGACGCGCTCGACCGGGCCTGGAACGACCTGTTGGCGCCCGACTGGCCGCGGTTGCGGGCGATCTGCGAGCGCGACGTGGTGCACCGCGTCGGTGTGATCGGCGAGCGCGGCTGGCGGGAGGCGGTCGAGGGCCTGGACCGGGGACTGGTGTGGAGCGGGCACAGCCTCCTGGTGCCGTTGCACTCCGAGGACGCGGTGGTCGACCTCTCGGGGGAGGGGCTGCTGATGGTTCCCTCGGTACTGGTCCGTCCGGGCGTGGCGGCGTTCTACGACGAGCCCTGGCCGAAGGCGCTCGTGTACCGGGCGCGCGGCACCTCGGCGCTCCGGGAGCGGCCCGCGCCCGGCCCGGACGCGCGGGCCGCGCTCGCCGCCCTGCTCGGGCGTTCCCGGGCGCGACTGCTGGCGGAGCTGGGGACGCCCGCCGGCACCAGTCAGCTGGCCCGCAGCCTCGGCATGGCCCCGGGCGCGGTCGGGGACCACCTCGCCGTCCTGCGGGCGTCCGGGCTGCTGGCCCGGGCGCGCTCCGGCCGCGCGGTGCTGTACCGGCGCACCGCGCTGGGTGACGCGCTGGTCGAGGGTTCCGCGGCGGAGCTCTGACGGCCGGCCGGCCGGGCCCGGCCGGGGCCGCGGTGCGGCTGCTGCCGACGGACCGGCCCGGACACGGGAGAGCCCGGACACGGGAGGGCCCGGACGCGGGAGAGCCCGGACCGTTCCCGGTCCGGGCCCTCGCCGCTGTGCCCGCGGTGGCTCAGTGGCCGTCGGCGGGGACGGTGCCGAGGCGGCCGGCCTGGAAGTCCTCCATGGCCTGCTGGAGCTCGCGGTGGCTGTTCATCACGAACGGGCCGTAGTGGGCGACGGGTTCGCGGATGGGGAGGCCACCGAGGAGGACGACCTCGAAGTTGGGGTCGCGGGAGTCCTGCTTCTCGTCGGCGCGGACGGTGATCGAGTCGCCGTCGCCGAAGACGACGGCCTGGCCGCGGTGGAAGGGCCGGTGCTCGGTGCCGGCCGAGCCGTTGCCGGCGAGACCGTAGGCGAGGGCGTTGAAGTCGGAGCGCCAGGGCAGGGTGAGCTCGGCGCCGGGGCTGATCGAGGCGTGGATCATGGTGATCGGCGTGTGGGTGGCGCCGGGGCCCTGGTGGCCGTCCAGCTCGCCGGCGATGACGCGGAGCAGGGCGCCGCCGTCCCCGGTGCTGAGGAGCTTGACGCTGCCGCCGCGGATGTCCTGGTACTTCGGGGCGATCATCTTGTCCGAGGCGGGCAGGTTCACCCACAGCTGGAGGCCGTGGAAGAGGCCGCCGGACCGCACCAGGGACTCCGGCGGGGTCTCGATGTGCAGCAGGCCGGAGCCCGCCGTCATCCACTGGGTGTCGCCGTCGGTGATGGTGCCGCCGCCGCCGTGCGAGTCCCGGTGGATGAACGTCCCGTCGATGATGTAGGTGACCGTCTCGAAGCCGCGGTGCGGGTGCCAGGGGGTCCCCTTGGGCTCGCCGGCCGCGTAGTCCACCTCGCCCATCTGGTCCATCATGATGAACGGGTCCAGGTACTTCTGGTTGATCTTGGCGAAGGCGCGGCGGACCGGGAAGCCCTCGCCCTCGAAGCCCTCGGGGGCGGTGGCCACCGTGAGGACCGGCCGGGCGCTCGTGACGGCGGGGTCCGGGGTGGTGACGCGCGGGAGGGTCAGCGGGTTGTCGACGGTCACGGCGGGCATGTCGGCCTCCTTCGGGGGATGTTCCTCTGGCCTACGTCCACGAGATTAGTTCAATCCTCAACTAGAAGCAAGTTGAATTTTGAACCATTTGGGTGCGGGTGGCCGGACGGCGGGGCCGGGCGGCCCCCGGCCCATCGTCGGTCAGCCGTACATCCGGCGCATGGTGAAGTCGACCATCTGCTCGACCGCCTTGGCGTCGAACACCATCCGGTGCTCGCCCTCCATGTCCAGCGCGAAGCCGTAGCCGGTCGGCAGCAGGTCGAGGACCTCGGCGCCGGTCACGGTGAAGTACTTGGACTCCTTGCCCGCGTAGCGCCGCAGCTCCTTGAGCGAGCTGAACATCGGGATCACCGGCGTCGGCGTGTTGTGCAGCGCCAGGAAGCCCGGCCGTTCGCCGCGCGGGCAGTGCACCTTGGAGGTGATGAAGATGGCCTGGAAGTCCTCCACCGCCATCGAGCCGGTGGTGAAGGCCCGGACGGCGTCCGCCAGGGACGGCGGCGAGGGCTCCGGGTAGAGCGACTGCTGCGCTCCCGGTGGCTGCTCGCCGTACGGGCCGGGGTTGGGCATGCCGTTCATGCCCGGCTGCGGCCCCGCCTGCTGGTAGGGATCGCCCGGGTATGCGTTCTGGTCATAGCCGTACACACGGACAGGCTATCGGGAGCGCGGCCACCCGTGCGGGCGTCGATCCTGACAAGGAGTGGCCGCCCCGGCTTGTGGGACGTGACCACGTTCATAGCGGAATCCACGAGGGATTCACCGGCTGGGGCTTGAAACAAGTTACCGCTGGGTAGCATCATGAGGCCTACTGGTGGGTACGGGGCGCCCGAACGCGGCGGTCTCCCGGAAGCGACGAACCGGAGAAAACGGCCATGGGTCACTACAAGTCCAACCTGCGGGACGTGGAGTTCAACCTCTTCGAGGTGTTCGGCCGCGAGCAGGTGTACGGCACCGGACCGTTCGCGGACATGGACGTCGAGACCGCGAAGAACATCCTGAGCGAGATCGCGCGCCTGGCCGAGAACGACCTCGCCGCGTCCTTCACCGACACCGACCGCAACCCGCCGGTGTTCGACCCCGAGACCAACACCGCGCCGGTCCCGGCTTCCTTCCGGAAGAGCTACCAGGCGTACATGGACGCCGAGTGGTGGCGTCTGGGCATCCCGGAGTCGATCGGCGGCCAGGTCACCCCGAGCTCGCTGATCTGGGCCTTCGCGGAGCAGATCCTCGGCTCCAACCCGGCCGTCTGGATGTACTCCTCCGGCCCGGCCTTCGCCGGCGTCGTCGCCGAGGAGGGCACCGAGGAGCAGCTGAAGGTCGCCCAGCGGATGACCGACCGCCTGTGGGGCTCCACCATGGTCCTGACCGAGCCGGACGCCGGCTCGGACGTCGGCGCCGGCCGCACCAAGGCGATCAAGCAGGAGGACGGCTCCTGGCACATCGAGGGCGTGAAGCGCTTCATCACCTCGGGCGAGCACGACATGTCCGAGAACATCATCCACCTGGTGCTGGCCCGCCCCGAGGGCGGCAAGCCGGGCACCAAGGGCCTGGGCCTGTTCATCGTCCCCAAGTTCGACTTCGACTGGGAGACCGGCGAGCTGGGCGAGCGCAACGGCGCCTACGCCACCAACGTCGAGCACAAGATGGGCCTCAAGGCCTCGAACACCTGCGAGATGACCTTCGGCGCCAAGCACCCGGCCAAGGGCTGGCTGCTGGGCGAGAAGGTCGACGGCATCCGCCAGATGTTCAAGATCATCGAGTTCGCCCGGATGATGGTCGGCACGAAGGCCATCGCCACCCTCTCCACCGGCTACCTGAACGCGCTGGAGTACGCCAAGGAGCGCGTGCAGGGCGCGGACATCTCGCAGTTCCTGGACAAGACCGCCCCGCGCGTCACCATCACCCACCACCCGGACGTCCGCCGCTCGCTGCTGACCCAGAAGGCGTACGCCGAGGGCATGCGCGCCCTGGTGCTCTACACCGCGTCCGTCCAGGACGACATGATGGCCGCCAAGCTGCGCGGCGAGCACGACGGCGCCGCCGAGCGCCTCAACGACCTGCTCCTGCCGATCGTCAAGGGCTACGGCTCGGAGAAGTCCTACGAGCAGCTCGCCCAGTCCCTGCAGACCTTCGGCGGCTCCGGCTACCTGCAGGAGTACCCGATCGAGCAGTACATCCGGGACGCCAAGATCGACACCCTCTACGAGGGCACCACGGCCATCCAGGGCCAGGACTTCTTCTTCCGCAAGATCGTCAAGGACGGCGGCCAGGCACTCACCGCGCTGTCCGAGCAGATCCAGAAGTTCCTCGGCTCCGCCGAGGGCGGCGACGCCCTGGCCGCCGAGCGCGAGCTGCTCGCCAAGGCCGCCGGCGACCTGGAGGCCGTCGTCGGCAAGCTGCTCGCCGACCTCTCCTCGGTCGAGCAGGACGTCAAGAACATGTACAAGGTGGGCCTCAACACCACCCGCCTGCTGATGATCTCCGGCGACGTCGTGGTCGGCTGGCTGCTGCTGCGCCAGGCCGCGGTGGCGCTGGCCAAGCTGGAGGCCGGCGCCTCGGAGAAGGACGTGCCGTTCTACCAGGGCAAGGTCGCGGCCGCCCGCTTCTTCGCCAAGAACATCCTGCCGACCGTCGCCGCGCAGCGCCTGATCGCCGAGGGCATCGACAACGAGATCATGGACCTGGCGGAGGGGGCGTTCTGACGCCGCCCGCACCGACTGCCTGACCCCACCCTCACACCGAAGGGCCCGGTTCCACGACCGGGCCCTTCGGTGTCCCCGCGGTCGTCCTGCGGCTGTCCTGCGGCTGTCCTGCGGCTGTCCGGCGGCCGTCCTGCGGCCGTTCTTCGGCCGTCCGCCCGCGCCCGGCGGGCCGTCAGATCCCGTCAGTTCACGTTTCTGTCTGCGTTCTGCATCCGTTGGGATGCTCCGAGTGTCATGTCCGTGTACGGGCATATGCTCAAGGTGCGAAGCCGATTCCCATTCGGCCTCGGCCCTCCCTCGACCCAGGAGCAGCATGTCGACCGCCGCCCGCCAGGCCTTCTTCGACCGGACGCACACCGATGACCTGATCGCCTTCCTCGGCACCTCGCCATCGCCCTACCACGCGGTCGCGAGCGCCGCCGAGCGGCTGGAGAAAGCCGGTTTCCGGCAGGTACTGGAAACGGACGCCTGGGACGGTGTGGCCGGCGGCCGGTACGTCGTCCGCGGCGGCGCGCTGATCGCCTGGTACGTGCCGGCCGGCGCGGGCCCGGAGACACCGTTCCGCGTGGTGGGCACCCATACCGACTCCCCCAACCTGAGGGTCAAGCCGATCCCCGACACCGGGACGGCGGGCTGGCGGCAGGTCGCGGTGGAGATCTACGGCGGTGTCCCGCTCAACACCTGGCTCGACCGGGACCTCGGCCTCTCCGGGCGGATCACCCTGCGCGACGGCAGCCGGCGGCTGGTCCAGCTGGACGAGCCGCTGCTGCGGGTGCCGCAGCTGGCGATCCACCTGGACCGCCAGGTCAACGACGGCATGAAGCTCGACAAGCAGCGCCACCTGACCCCCATCTGGGGCCTCGGGCCGGTCGACGAGGGCGCGCTGATCGAGTACGTCGCCGAGCGCGCCGGGGTCGACCCGGCCGAGGTGAGCGGCTGGGACCTCATGACCCACGACGTCCAGCCCGCCTCGTACCTGGGCCGGGACCGCGAGCTGCTGGCCGGTCCGCGACTGGACAACCTGCTCTCCGTGCACGCCGCCACCGCCGCGCTCGCCGCCGTGGCCACCGCGGCCGAGACGGAGGGCGCGGACCTGCCGTACATCCCGGTGCTGGCCGCCTTCGACCACGAGGAGACCGGCAGCGAGTCGGACACCGGCGCGCAGAGCCCGCTGCTCGGCAACGTCCTGGAGCGCAGCGTGTACGCGCGCGGCGGCGGCCTGGAGGACCGGGCCCGGGCGCTGGCCGGCACCGTCTGCCTGTCCTCCGACATGGGCCACGCCGTCCACCCGAACTACAGCGAGCGGCACGAGCCGGGCCACCACCCGATGCCGAACGCCGGGCCGATCCTGAAGGTCAACGTCAACAACCGGTACGCCACCGACGGCGTGGGCCGGGCGGTGTTCACCGCGGCCTGCGAGAAGGCCGGCGTGCCGTGGCAGACCTTCGTCTCCAACAACGCCATGCCCTGCGGGACGACGATCGGCCCGATCACCGCGGCCCGCCTCGGCATCCAGACCGTGGACTGCGGCATCGCCGCGCTGTCCATGCACTCGGCCCGCGAGCTGTGCGGCGCGGAGGACCCGTACCTGCTGGCGAGCGCGATCAAGGCGTTCCTGGAGGGCTGAGCCCCTCCCCCGGCACGCGGAAGGGCCCGGCGAGCGGACGCTCGCCGGGCCCTTCCGCACGGGGCGGGGTCCGCGACTACTCCATGCCCGCCAGGACCAGCGGCAGCCGGCGCGCGCCGTCGGCGGTGAGCCGCACCGGCACGCCCCAGTCCTGCTGGTGGACGTGGCAGGCCGGGTACTCGATCGCCGGGTCGTCGTCGCAGGACGCCGCCATCGCCGAGACGTGCAGCACGCCCTCGGTCACCTCGGCGGAGAGCACCAGCTCACGGGAGAGCGCGGAGTCCGCGCCCGCCCCGGAGACCAGCAGCTCGGGCGGGGTGGCGCTGACCAGCAGCCGGGTGGACGGGCCGTAGCGCTCGTCCAGCTTCTGGCCGGTCGGCGCCCGGAACACCACGTCCAGTTGCAGGACGCCGGGCGCCACCTCGGTCGCGGCCCGCCGGGTGCGGTGCGCCACCGCCTCCACCCGGACCGCCTCCTCGGGCAGCCGCAGCCGGGTCAGCCGGTGCCGGGCGGACTCGACCACCACGATGTCCTGGTCCACCAGCACCGCGCCGGAGGGCTCGCGCAGATCGGTGGCCAGCGTGCTGACCTCGCCGCTCGCCGGGTCGTAGCGGCGCAGCGCGTGGTTGTAGGTGTCGCTGACGGCCACCGAGCCGTCCGGCAGCACGGTGACGCCCAGCGGGTGCTGGAGCAGCGCCTGCTCGGCCGCGCCGTCCCGGTGCCCGAAGTCGAACAGGCCGGTGCCGACGGCGCTGTGCACCTCCTTGGTTTCACGTGAAACCCAGCGCAGCGAGGAGGTCTCGGAGTCCGCGACCCAGAGCCGCTCGCCGTCCGCCGACACCGCCAGACCGGAGGGCTGGGCGAACCAGGCCTCGGCGGCGGGGCCGTCGACCAGGCCCTCGTTGGTGGTGCCGGCCGCGACGCCGACCGTGCCGGCGGCCGGGTCGTACGCCCACAGCTGGTGCACGCCGGCCATCGCGATCCAGACCCGGCCGTCGAACCAGGCGACGTCCCAGGGCGAGGAGAGGTCGACCTCGCGGGCCGCGCCCTCGGTCGCCGAGCCCTGCCACCACTGCCGGCCGGTGCCGGCCAGGGTGGTCACCTCGCCGTCCGACAGCCGGACGCCGCGCAGCGCGTGGTTGACGGTGTCGGCGACGATCACGTCGTACTCGGAGCCGGCCGGGAGCAGCGCGAGCCCCTGCGGCTCGCTGAACCGCGGGCTGGTGCCGTCCACCAGGCCGCGCACGCCGTCACCGATCCGGCGGACCACGGTCTCGCCGTCCGCCTCCAGCTCGACCAGCGAGTGGTGCCCGGAGTCGGCCACCAGGAAGTGGCCGTCCGGCAGCCGGACCGCCTTGCCCGGGAACTTCAGGTCCCCGGCGGTCGGCTCGGGCGCCACGTACGGGCCGTCGCCGCGCCGCAGCGTCCCCTTCGCCGCGTGCTCCGCCTCCAGCTCCTCGACCAGCCGGGCGATCGCGTGCGCGTGCCCCTCGCCGGCGTGCTGGGCGACCACGTACCCCTCGGGGTCGATCACCACCAGCGTCGGCCAGGCCCGCACCGCGTACTGCTTCCAGGTGACCAGCTCCGGGTCGTCCAGCACGGGGTGGTGCACCTCGTACCGCTCGACCGCGTCCACCACCGCCCGGTGGTCGGCCTCGTGCACGAACTTGGGGGAGTGCACGCCGACGATCACCACGGTGTCGCGGTGCTTCTCCTCCAGCTCCCGCAACTCGTCGAGGACGTGCAGACAGTTGATGCAGCAGAAGGTCCAGAAGTCCAGGACGGTGATCTTGCCCCGGAAGTCGGCGAGCGTGAGCTCCTTGCCGCCGGTGTTGAGCCAACCGCCTGCCCCGACCAGCTCGGGGGCGCGTACACGTGCACGGGATGCCATGAGGCAATCAAACAGCACCGCGGCGCCCCGCATTCCGGACGGGGCGGGCTCAGGATGCGGAGCGCGGCCTGCGCTGGTGCTTGCCCGCCTTGTAGGCGTCGACCGACTTCCGTGACGAACGCCAGACTCCGTCCTTTCCCTGCGCGGCGTTCAGACGGCCGCGCTGCGCCGCCTGGCGGAGGGCCGCGAGGGAGAGCTCCGCGTCGACGAGCGCGGCCAGCGGCACCATGCGGGCGGGACCGGCCACGTTGGGGACGATGAACCGGTTGAGATTGTCCTCCATCGCCCGCGCGACGAGTTCTCCGAGGGCCCCGCAGTCGCCGGCGTCAGCTCTGCGGAGCGCGGCCAGGTAGGCCTCCCGCTGGCGCTTGAGAATGATGATCGGCGGATAGCCGAGCCGCACGAGAACGAGGTTCATGACGAGGCGGCCGGTTCGGCCGTTGCCGTCGAGGAACGGGTGGATGCGTTCGAAACCGTTGTGGATCCGGGCCAGCTCCTCCGGCAAGGGGCGTCCGAGATCCTGCCGCGACTCGATTCGTCGGCCGAGGTCGCAGACGTCGGCCACCCACTGCTCGGCCTGCGCCGGCACCAGTGGCCAGGGGGGCGGTGTCATTCCCTCGGAGAAGGGGGCGATGTCGTGCTCGCGGAAGTTGCCGGGCCCCTCACGGTCTCCCGCCCCGGGATGCGGCGCGACGTTCCAGACCGGGGTCATGGCCACGTGGTGGACGTGGCGGATCTCCCCGAGGGTGACGAGGCGGCCGTCGTGCCAGGAGTCCGGTTCCAGCGCCTGGCCGTAGACCCAGCGCGCGGCGTCGGCGTAACCCTGGACCTCGTTGTACTCGCTGAGCGGTTTCGCCCCGACGGCCCGGCCTTGGTCCAGGAGCGCCTGGACCTCGCGGAGCACCAGGGTGTTGCCCTCAAGGGCGGTGGAGTGGTGCGCCTCCTCGTGCCAGATGTCGTCCCAGATCTCCCGGGCCTCCCTGGGACTGGGGAGCCCGCCGAAGCGCTCGTTCAACTCGGCCAGCGCTCCGCTGAGCCGGTTGTAGACAGTGCTGCGGCTGGGCCTGCCTCGTCCGGCCACCGGTGCTCCTTCCCCGGAGTTGATACACGCTCGGAATAGCCAATTGAACTTATCAACTTCAGCGAGGTGGGGGTCCGGATCCCGCTGGTGTTCACTCGGGAGTGGGACGGCGCGGGGCAGCGCCCCGGGCCTCGGCGGTCAGACGATGAGGTGGGGGAGGAAGCGGGCGCCCTGGTGGGTGATCGGGCTGTCGTCGGTCTCGCGGATGCCGAGGCCGGCGGCCTCGCCGTCGACGACCCAGGTGCCGAGCACCGGGCGGTTGCCGTCGAAGTCGGGCAGCGGGTGCAGCTGCTGGTAGCAGTGGCCCTCGGCGCCGTAGCGGTCCGGGTCGCCGGCCCAGTCGGCGAGCCTGGTCTCCCGGCCGCCGGGTTCGACGATCCGCACGCCCGCGCCCTCGCGGCCGAGCAGCGGCTTGGCGGCGTAGCCGGGGCCGTCCGGGTCGGCGAGCTCGCGCGGGCCGTCCAGGTAGGCGGGCAGCAGGTTGGGGTGTCCCGGGTACAGCTCCCAGAGGACGGCCAGCAGGGCCTTGTTGGAGAGCAGCATCTTCCAGGCCGGCTCGATCCACAGGGTGGAGCCGGTGGAACCGCCGAGGTCGATGACGTCCAGCAGCTGCTCGCCGAACTCGTCGGAGACCAGCCACTCCCAGGGGTAGAGCTTGAAGGCGGAGCGGACGAAGCGGTGCTCGAGGTCGACGAAGCGGCCGGACAGGCCGTCCCAGCCGATGTCCTCCACGGCGATGCCGACCGTTTCGATGCCCGCCTGCTCGGCGCACTCCTGGAGGTAGAGGGTGGTCATCCAGTCCTCGCCCTCGGTGTCGCCGCGCGAGTGCGCGAAGTGCACCGGACCGGACGGCAGCAGGTGCTTCTGCCGGGCCCAGGCTGCCACCAGCCGCTCGTGCAGCGAGTTCCACTGGTCGGCGTGCGGGAACCGCTCCTCCATCCAGAACCACTGCGGACCGGCCGCCTCGATCAGCGAGGTCGGGGTGTCGGCGTTGTACTCGAACAGCTTCGCCGGGCCGGTGCCGTCGAACGCGAGGTCGAACCGCCCGTAGAGGGAGGGCTGTTCGTCGCGGCGGTGCCAGGACTCGGTGACGGCGGCGACCAGCCGGGGGTCGGTGATGCCGTACTCGGCGAAGCGGCCGGTGCGCACCACGTGGCCGGCGGCGGCCAGCGACATCGCGTGCAGCTCCTCGACCACCTCCTCCAGCGCCTCCACCTCGGGCAGCGAGAACTCGTAGTACGCGGACTCGTCCCAGTAGGCGTGCGGGCCGCCCTGGTTGCACGGGTCCGAGCACATCGCGTAGATCAGGCCCTGGCCCTCGACGGTCGTCAGCCAGTCCGGGCGGGGTTCGACGGTACGGCGGCGCACGGCGGATCAGCCTCCGCCGGAGCCGCTGGAGCCGGCCGGGCAGCCGAAGCCGCCGCGCTTGGTGGCGGCCTTGTCGAAGGTGCCGCCGACGGCGTCGGTGGCGCCGGAGCCGCAGTAGTACCAGCGGCCGGCGGTGGCTCCGGCGGCCTTGCCGCCGGAGCAGGAGTGGCTGTCGAGGACCTTGAGGGTGGTCGGGTCGACGCAGCGGCTCGGCGGGTTGCCGCCGGAGGAGGAAGAGCAGCCGGAGAGCGCGAGCGCGAGGGTGCCGACCATGCCCAGCGCGACGAACCCGGACCGGCGGCGGGTGCCGGGGCCGGGGGCGCCGGACTCCGCGGTGTCCGGTCTCGGGGCGGGGCTGGCGGGCGGCGGCTGCGTCATGGCGTCCGATGGTACGCGTGGGCCGGGATGGTACGGGAGGGACCCCGGTTCCCGGTCCGGATCCGGCCCCGATGCGTTATCTTTTGCCGATCCTTGACCGCGGGACCGGGCCCCACGCGGGCGGCCGCCCCGACGAGGAGCGACCTGCGACACGGACCCGGGGGGCTGGACAACCCATGAACGACATCCTGCACGGACTCGGCGCGGCGGCGGTCTTCGGCGGCGTCGGCGTCGTCCTGCTGCTGCTCGGCATCCTCCTCGTGGACGCCCTCACGCCGGGGCGGCTGGGCCACCAGATCTGGGTGGAGCGCAACCGCAACGCCGCCGTGCTGCTCAGCTCGGCGCTGCTGGGCATCGGCGGCATCGTCTTCACCGCGATCCTCTACACCTACGAGGACTTCGGGAAGGGCCTGCTCTCCACGGCCTGCTTCGGGGTGCTCGGCCTGGTGCTGATGGCGGTCGCGTTCTGGGTGGTGGACGTGCTGACGCCGGGCAAGCTGGGCGCGATCCTGGTCGACCCGGAGCCGCACCCGGCGGTCTGGGTGACCGCCAGCTGCAACCTCGCGGTCGCGGCGATCGTGTCGGCCTCGATCGCCTGACCTTCCGCGGGGCCGGAAGCTTCCCCGGGGCCGGGAGCACGCGCCCGGACGGCGCCCGCTACGCCCGGACGGCGCCCGCTACGCCCGGACGGCGCCCGCTACGCCGGGGCGGCCGCCTCCTCGGCGCCGTCCAGCGCGTGCCGCCTGCCCCAGGCGCCCAGCGGGGCCAGCGCCTCGTTGAGCCGCCGCCCGGCCGCCGTGAGGGAGTACTCGACCCGCGGCGGCACCTCGTCGAACGAGGCGCGGTGCACGACGCCGTCCGCCTCCAGCTCGCGCAGATGGGCGGCGAGCACCTTCTCGGTGATCCCGGGCACGTGGCGGCGCAGCTCGCCGAAGCGCAGGCTCGGCCGCTCGCCGAGGGCCCAGAGGATCAGCACCTTCCACTTGCCGCCGATCACGTCCATCGCGGCGTCGATCCCGCACACGTACGCGCCGGGCCTCGGTGTCGTCGCCATGCCCTGCCCCCGCCCCTCCGCCGGCCTGCTCGCTCACCTCAGGGTAACCACCAACTCCCAAGTGCGTACTTGAGCAGGTCGGTGGCGGGCGACGAGCCTGGTGGGCATGACGACGAACGACACCGGGACCCGCCCCGCGACCACCGTCCCCGCCCCGCTCACCCTGCTCGGCCTCGGTGCGATGGGCACCGCGCTGGCCGACGCCTGGCTGTCGGCCGGGCACCCGCTCACGGTCTGGAACCGCACCGCCGCCCGCGCCGAACCGCTCGCCGCGAAGGGTGCCACGACCGCGGCGACCCCGGCCGCGGCGGTCGCCGCCAACCGGCTGGTGGTGGTCTGCCTGCTGGACGACGAATCGGTCGGGGAGGCCCTGGCCGGGGCCGACCTGACCGGCAAGGACCTCGTGAACCTGGTGACCGGCACCCCCGGCACGGCCCGTGCCCGGGCCGCCTGGGCGGCCGCCCGGGGTGCCCGCTACCTGGACGGCGGCATCATGGCCGTGCCGCCGATGATCGGTGTCCCGCAGGCAGGCCCGTACGTGTTCTACAGCGGCTCGCGCGAGCTGTTCGAGGAGCACCGGGAGACCCTCGCCGTCCCGGCCGGTACCCGCTGGGTCGGCGAGGACGCCGGTTTCGCCGCGCTGCACGACGTGGCGCTGCTGAGCGCGATGTACGGGATGTTCGCGGGGGTCGCGCACGCCTTCGCGCTGGTACGGGACGAGGCCGTCGACCCGGGCGCGCTGGCGCCGCTGCTCTCCTCCTGGCTCACCGCGATGACCGGCTCGGTCGCGACCACGGCGCGGCAGCTGGCGGCGGGGGACTACACCGGGGGTGTCGTCTCCGACCTGGCGATGCAGGTCGCGGGCGTGCCGACCTTCCTGCGCACCGCCGAGGAGCAGGGTGTGAGCGCCGAACTGCTCACGCCCTACTTCGACCTGATGCGGCGGCGGCTGGAGGCCGACGCGCGCAACGGGGCCGAGGACCTCACCGGGGTGGTCGACCTGCTGCGCGGGTGACCGGGGTGGCCCCGGGTGGCTCGTCCGGCCGCCCGGTGCTCAGCCGGCCGCCGGGCGGTCGCCCTCCGGCCGGCGGCGGAGGGCCGGTTCGGTGAGGGCCCGGGGCTGCCAGACCCCGTCCGGGTGGTAGACGTTGGTGCCGGGCGGGACGATCGCGTCGATCCGGTCCAGGGTCGCGTCGTCCAGGACGAGGTCGGCGCCCTTGAGGGCCGCCTCCAGCTGGCCCCGGGTGCGCGGGCCGATGATCACCGAGGTCACCGCCGGGTGCGCGAGCGGGAAGGCCAGGGCGAGTTCGGGCAGGGTGCGGCCGAGGCCCTCGGCGACGGCGGTCAGCTCCTCGACGGCGTCCAGCTTGGCCTGGTTCACCGGCAGCGCCGGGTCGAACCTGGCCGGCATCAGGGCGGCGCGACCGGTGCCCATGTCGATCGGTCGGTTCTTGCGGTAGCGGCCGGTGAGGAAGCCGGAGGCGAGCGGCGACCAGGTCAGCGCGCCCATGCCGAGCCGCCGCACGGTCGGCAGCACGTCCCGCTCGATGCCGCGCGCGAGCAGCGAGTACGGCGGCTGCTCGGTCCGGAACCTCGGCAGGCCGCGCCGCTCCGCGACGTGGTGGGCCTCGACGAGGTCCTCGGCGGGGAAGGTCGAGCAGCCGAAGGCGAGGATCTTGCCGGCCCGCACCAGGTCGCCGAGCACGGCGAGGGTCTCCTCGATGTCCGTGCCGGGGTCGGGCCGGTGCACCTGGTAGAGGTCGATCCGGTCGGTGCGCAGCCGCCGGAGGCTCTCCTCGACCTCGCGGACGATCCACCGGCGGGAGTTGCCGCTCCGGTTGCGGCCCTCGCCCATCGGGAAGTGCACCTTGGTGGCGAGCACGACGTCGTCACGGTCGCCGCGGGCCTGCAAGGCCTTGCCGACGATCTCCTCGGACTCGCCCCCCGAGTACATGTCGGCGGTGTCGACGAAGTTGATGCCGGCGTCGAGCGCGGTGTGGACGATCCGGGCGCAGTCGTCGTGGTCGGGGTTGCCGATGGCGCCGAACATCATGGTGCCGAGGCAGTAGGTACTGACCTCGATGCCGGTGCCGCCGAGGACGCGGTAGCGCATGGTGGTTCCTCCTGGGTCGTCGCTCGTGCGGGGTGCGGGGTGCGGGGTCGCGGGTGCCGACACTAGGAGTTGGAGTGCGCTCGAACGCAAGAGGCGCTTCGCCCCTCGGGCCGGAGAGTGTTGCCGAAACAGCAACGAAAGTTGCCTCCCGGAGGGTGGTCGACGCAGCCTGGCGGTGGAGGTGATCGCGATGAGCGACACACACAGCGACGTGCGCGTCCGGGCCGCCGAGGGCGGCTACGACGTGGTGGTGGTCGGCGGTGGCGCCGCCGGGCTGAGCACGGCCCTGGTCCTGGCCCGGGCCTGCCGCCGGGTGGCGGTGGTCGACGCCGGACAGCCGCGCAACGCCCCGGCCGCGCATCTGCGGGGCTACCTCACCCGCGACGGCATGCCGCCGGGAGAGCTGCTGGCGGCGGGCCGGGCCGAGCTGGCGGGCTACGGGGTGGATCTGCTCGACGGTCGGGTGGACCGGATCGTCCCGGTGCCGGGCGCCGGTGCCCCCGCCTTCGACGTCCACCCGGCCGGCGGTCGGCCCCTGCGGGCCCGCCGGGTGGTGGTCGCCACCGGTCTGCGCGACGGGCTTCCCGGACTCCCGGGCCTGGCCGCCCGCTGGGGCCGCGACGTGTTGCACTGCCCCTACTGCCACGGCTACGAGGTGCGCGACCGGCCGCTCGGGGTGCTCGGCACCGCCCCGGGTTCGGTCGGGCAGGCGCTGCTGCTGCGCCAGTGGTCGGCGGACGTCGTCCTGCTCGCGCACACCCTGGACCTCTCCGCGGACGACCGGGCCCGGCTCGGCGCCCGGGGTGTGCGGGTCGTCGAGGCCGAGGCCGTGCGGGTGGTCGTCGCGGACGACCGGCTGCTGGGCGTCGGACTGGCGGACGGTGCGGTCGTGCCGTGCGAGGCGCTGTTCCTCGTCCCGCACCTGGTGGCCCGGGACGCGCCGCTCTTCGGCCTGGACTGCGACCGGGACGCGAGCGGCTGGGTCGCCACCGACCGGGCGGGCCGTACCGGGGTGCCCGGGGTATGGGCGGTGGGCAATGTCACCGACCCGCGCGCCCAGGTGATCACCGCCGCCGGAGCCGGGTCCGCGGCCGCCGTCGCGCTCAACCACGACCTGGTCGAGGAGGACACCGAGCGGGCGCTCGCCGCCGTCACCGCCGTCACCGCCGTCACCGCCGACAGCACCAGCAGGACCAGCAGCACCGCCGCCGTCGCCGCACCGGCGCGGTGACCACCCACCTCGAAGGAACGGAGTACCCGATGACCGGGCACACCCACCAGCACGGCCACCAGCACGGGCAGCAGACCGCTCAGCAGCACGGCCACGACCACGGCCACCAGCACGGCCACGACCACGGCCACGACGGCGACTTCGACTGGGACGCCCTCGCCGTCCACCTGGAGCGCGAGGCCGACCTCCAGTCCCCGGCCGTCACCGAGGCCGCGCACTGGTTGCGCGGACTGCTCGAGGACACCCCCGTCCGGCGGGTGCTCGACGTGGGCAGCGGGCCCGGGGTGATCGCCGGAGTGCTCGCGGAGACCTTCCCGGCCGCCGAGGTGGTCGCGGTCGACCGGTCGGCCGCCCTGCTCGAGCGGGCCCGGATCCGTTCGGTCGGCCGCGTCGGCACCCGACAGGCCGACCTGCCGGGGGACTTCGGCACCCTGGGCAGTGCCGAGCTGATCTGGTCCGGCAACGCGATCCACCATCTCGGCGACCAGCAGGCCGCGTTGACCGCCCTGGCCGGGACGCTGCGCCCCGGCGGCCTGCTGGCCGTGGCCGAGCGCGGTCTGCCCGCCCGTTACCTCCCGCGCGACCTCGGCCTCGGCCGTCCCGGCCTCCAGGCCCGGCTGGACGCGGCGCACGAGGAGGCGTTCGCGCAGATGCGCGAGGACACTCCCGGCGCGGTCGCGGTGGTGGAGGACTGGCCGGCCATGCTGGCCGCGGCCGGGCTGGTGCCGAGCGGCACCCGGACCTTCCTGGTCGACCGTCCGGCCCCGCTGGACACCGCGGCCCGCGAGTTCCTGCACGTCCAGCTCTCCCGCCGGCGCGGGCAGTTGGACACCCGGCTGGACGCGGACGACCTGGCGGTCCTGGACGCCCTGCTGGACCGGGAGGCGCCCACCGGCATCCTGGCCCGGCCGGACGCCTTCTACCTGACCGCGGTCACCGTCCACACCGCCCGGGCGGCCGGTGACCGATGACCGGTGGCGAAGTGGGAACGGGGGCTCACCGGTCGGGCTTGCGGTGCCGTCCGGTGCCCTTCCGCAGCAGCGGCACCGGAGTGTCCGCCTGCGGGAACACCGGCCCCGGCGCGGACCCGGGCGCGGACCCGGGCGCGGACCCGGGCGCGGACCCGGGCGCGGACCCGGCCCCGGGGCGGACGATCAGCGGGTAGGCCTCGGCGTAGTTCTCGGCCACCGCGACCGGCTGCCAGGCGTGGCCGTCCCACTCGACCACGAGGCGTGGCACGTCCTGGAAGAGGTGCGCCGCGCGCCGGGGGCCGGGAGCGAGGGTGATCGCGTCCCTGGTCCCCGGCGCCCGGCGGCGGCGCGCCCGCTCGGCGTACCACTCGGCCAGCGGCCGGTCGGCCGGTGACCCCTCCTCGGCGTCCATCGTCCGCGCCTCCCTCGGGTGTCGGTCGGGGACGGCCAGTCTTGCCGATCGGCACCCGGCCGGGCGATTCCACGATCGGGTGAAAACGCCTCCGGCGAGCGGAGGTCAGAGCCCGGAGGCGAGCTTCAGGGTGACCGCGCCGGCGATGATCGCGGCGAAGGACACCAGCTTGGGCAGGGTGATCCGCTCCTTGAAGATCAGCGCGCCGAACACCACCGTGCCGATCGAGCCGAGGCCCGTCCAGATCGTGTAGCCGACGCCCACGTCCAGGGTGCGCAGGGCGAGGCTCAGTGTGTAGATGCCGCCCGCGGCGGCGGTCAGGGTGAGCACGGAGGGCCAGAGTCGGGTGAAGCCCTTGGTGGCATTGGTACCGAGTGCGAAGACGATCTCGAAGACGACGGCGACTGCCAGGTAGGCCCAGGCCATGACGGTTCAACTCCTTGGTGCGGGTGAGGTTGCCGGTGCCGGTGCCGGTGCCGGTGCGGAGGGTCGGTGCGGAGGGTCGGTGCGGAGGGTCGGTCGGGATTCAGGCGGTGGCGGACGCGGGCCCGGGGGCGGTGGTCTGCGCGGCAGCACCGCGGCTGCTCAGCCGGTCGGCGAGCTTGAGGCCGAGCACCCCGCCGATGATGAGGACGAAGGCGAGGGCCTTCCCGGCGTTCATCTCCTCGTCGAAGATCAGCGTGCCGAGGACGACCGTGCCGACCGAGCCGATGCCGGTCCAGACGGTGTAGCCGACGCCGACGTCGAGGGTGCGCAGCGCGAGGCTGAGGAAGAAGATCCCGCCGGCGGCCGCGGCGGCCGTCAGCAGGGACGGGCCGAGTTCGGTGAAGCCGTGGGTGGCGTTGGTGGCGAGGGCGAAGACGACCTCGAAGACGGCGGCGACGAGCAGGTGGATCCAGGCCATGGGACGAGCCCCCCGAGTAGTTGTTGCATGTATGTGCAAACAGTTTCTGCTGGGCAAGAGCATGCATGTACAAGTAATCTGATGTCAACCACCCAGCCCGGACAGGGAGGAACCCCCGTGCCCACCGCCCCCGACGCCACCCCGTCCGACGCCCCCGACGGCGCGGCCGACGCCCGTATGTGGCACCGGCTCACCGCCCTGCACGCCCAGGTCGAGGGCCGGCTCGCCACCGTCCTGCAGCGGCGGCACGGCCTCGGGCTCTCCGAGTACCGCGCCCTCGGCCTGCTCGCCGAGGCGCCCAAGTCCGAGCTGCGGATGCAGGAACTCGCCACCGGCCTCGGCCTCAACCAGAGCTCGGTGACCCGGCTGGTCGCCCGGCTCGGCGCCGCCGACTTCACCTACCGGGACCTCTGCCCGGACGACAAGCGCGGCGTCTACACCGTGCTCACCGACGCCGGCCGGACCCGCCACCGGGAGGCCCGCGCCACCTACGAGGAGGCTCTCACCGGTGCCCTCGACGAGGCCGCCGTCGGAGCTCCCGAACTGGCCCCGCTGCTGAGCAGCGCGCGCGGCGCCCTGGGCTGAACCCGCGCGCCTCTCCCTCCCCCACGGAAACGAGGCTCGGCCGCCCCTCCCGTTCGTGGGAGGGGCGGCCGAGCGGTTGGTGCCGGGCTCCGCCGCGCGGGCGGCCGCCTACTGACGGCTGCCTACTGGCCGCGCGCCTACTCGCCGCCGCCGAAGCGGGCGCTCCAGGCGGCCAGGTCCTCGTCCGTGATCTTCGCGAACAGCACCGGCGGCACGGTGAACGGCGTCCCCGCCGGGACCGCGTCCAGCGACCGGGCCCCGGCCGCGTCCACCCAGTCGAGGGTGCGCGCCGGAGCGTCGGCCGGCAGCGCGAACGCCTCGCGCATCGCCTGTGCCGCCGTCGGGACGAACGGCTCGGAGACCACCGCGTACAGGTGGATCAGGTTCATCGCCGTGCGCAGCGTCAGCGCCGCCGCCTCCGGGTCGGTCTTCACCTGCAGCCAGGGCGCCTTCTCGTCCAGGTAGGCGTTGCCCGCGCTCCACAGCGCGCGCAGACTCTGCGTCGCCTTGCGGAAGTTGAGCGCCTCCAGCTGGGTCTCGTAGTCGGCCAGCAGCTCCGCGATCTGCGCGCCCAGCCGCTCCTCGGCCTCGCCCGCCGCGTGCCCGGCGGGCACCTCGTCGCCGAACCGCTTGCGGCTGAACGACAGCACCCGGTTGACGAAGTTGCCGAGGGTGTCGGCGAGGTCCTTGTTGACCACGGAGGCGAAGAGGTCCCAGGTGAAGCTGGAGTCGTCCGACTCGGGCGCGTGCGCCATCAGGAACCAGCGCCAGTAGTCGGCCGGCAGCAGCTCCAGCGCGACGTCGGTGAAGATGCCCCGCTTCTGGCTGGTGGAGAACTTCCCGCCGTAGTACGTCAGCCAGTTGAAGGCCTTGACGTAGTCGACCTTCTTCCACGGCTTGCGCGAGCCGAGGATCGTCGCCGGGAACATCACGGTGTGGAACGGGACGTTGTCCTTGGCCATGAACTCGGTGTAGCGGACGGTGTCGTCGGCCTCGTACCACCAGGACTTCCAGTCCCGCAGCTCGCCGGCCGGGGCCGCGTCCGACCACTCCTTGGTCGCGCCGATGTACTCGATCGGGGCGTCGAACCAGACGTAGAAGACCTTGCCCGAGGCCGCCAGTTCCGGCCACACATCGGCGGGCACCGGCACGCCCCACTCCAGGTCGCGGGTGATCGCCCGGTCCTGGAGGCCCTCGGTCAGCCACTTGCGGGCGATCGAGGAGGCCAGCACCGGCCACTCGTCGGCGTGCGCGGCGACCCAGTCCTCCACCTGCCCGGTCAGCTTCGACTGGAGCAGGAACAGGTGCGTGGTCTCCCGCACCTCCAGGTCGGCGCTGCCGCTGATGGCCGAGCGCGGCTCCAGCAGGTCGGTCGGGTCGAGCACCCGGGTGCAGTTCTCGCACTGGTCGCCGCGCGCCTTGTCGTAGCCGCAGTGCGGGCAGGTGCCGACGATGTAGCGGTCCGGCAGGAAGCGGCCGTCGGTGTTGGAGTACACCTGGCGGATCGCCCGCTCCTCGATGAAGCCGTTGGCGTGCAGCTCGCGGGCGATCTCCTGGGTGATCTCCCGGTTCTGCGGGGAGGAGCTGCGGCCGAAGTGGTCGAACGACAGCCGGAAGCCGTCGTACACCGCCTTCTGCTGCTCGTGCGCCCGCGCGCAGAACTCGGCCACCGGCAGCCCGGCCTCCTGCGCGGCCAGTTCGGCCGGGGTGCCGTGCTCGTCGGTCGCGCAGATGTAGAGCACCTCGTGGCCGCGCAGGCGCAGGTACCGCGAGTAGACGTCCGCGGGCAGCATGGACCCGACCATGTTGCCCAGGTGCTTGATCCCGTTGATGTACGGAAGGGCGCTGGTGATCAGGTGCCGAGCCATCCTCGGATGCTCCGATTTCTCCCGCACGCACCCCGGTCCCGGAGTGCCGTGACGGGTGCAGGCTCTGGGGCGGCGGCGGGAACCGGGCACAGTCGCCGACTCCCGGTCGGCCGGCCAGAGCGACGTTCCACTGTGGGCTGCGCAATCCTATCCAAGCCGCCCCCGCCCCTTCGCCCGCATTTTCCGGGGTCGGAAGCTCCCCGCGCCGGTGCGGGAGGTCGGCCGCTCCGACTTCCCGCGCGGGCGGCGATGACCGGCGAACAGTGGGTGCCGGCCCACCGGTGCTCGGCGGCGAACCGTTCCGGGGGCGGGGAAGGTGGCGGTGTCCATCGTGCCGGTGCCCCCTCGCGGGGCGCGAGGGGGCGCCTGGAGAGCGTGCTAGGCGACGAAGTGGTCGAACTCCCCGGCCTTCACGCCGAGGACGAAGGCGGCCCACTTGCGGGGGGTGGTGCGGACGATGACGGCGTCGTTCTTGGGGTCGCGGAGCTCGACCATGCCGTTGACGGTGCGGATCTCGAGGGCGTCCTCGCCCTCGCCGCCGGGGGCGGCCTTCTGCCAGGTCTCCAGGTCCATGGTGCTCGGGTCCCTTCAGGGGTGGGGTCAGCGGTGGGTGAAGTGGTCGGACCCGCCGCGCTCGACGCCTTCGAGCCGGGGCGCTGTCGGCGCACGCCGGGCGACAGGGGTGGTGGCATGCGTGCCCCTCCTCGACCGGGGCCTTCGGTGCAGTGTGCCGTGCCGTGGACGGCGGGTCCACCGAGCGCCGTCCGTCGCACTCGAACTCCGTTGCGGCTGCCTGCACATCGCCCTGCACATCGCCCGTCGCCGACGGATCCACCGCCGTGCCCGCCGCGCCCGCCGCACCCGAGCCGGAAATGGCTCGAACGTGCGGTCGGGGGCTTGACCTCGTCGCCGCTTTGGCCGATGACTGGGGTGTGGAACTCATCGGGGTGTGCGGCAAGGCGGTCCGGGCCGTGGCGGCGGTCGATCGCTGATGGCCGTGGTGTTGCTGACGGGCCTGTTGGTCTCGGTGGTCTTCGTCGGGGTGGTGGCGCAGATCATCGCGACCCGTCAGCCGCGCGAGAGACACCTGACCAAGCGGGACCTCGCCGACAAGTAGCGCTCAGCCCGCGGCGAGCCGCTGCTCCAGCCGGTCCTTCGCGGCCGGCCACTCCTCGCGCAGCATCGAGAAGTACGCGGTGTCGCGCCAGACGCCGGTGGCACGCCGCTTCTCGCGCCGGTGGACGCCCTCGAACTGCGCGCCCAGCCGCTGGATCGCGTTGCGCGAGCGGTCGTTGAGCGCGTCGGTCTTCCAGAACACCCGGCCCATCCCCAGCTCCTCGAAGGCGTGGACGAGCAGCAGCAGCTTGGCCTCGGTGTTCACCGCCGTGCGCCACACCGACCGCGCGTACCAGGTGCCGCCGATCTCGACCAGCTCGTCCTCCGCGTCGAACGCGTAGTAGCCGGTGACGCCGACGGCCCGCCCGCTCGCGAGCTCGATCACGGCGAACTTCACGGCGTTCCCGGCCGCCACCTCGCCGAGCCGGACGTCCAGGATCGCGCCCAGCTCCTCCTCCGACCCGGGCGCGCTGAACGGGACCCAGCGCCACACCTCGGGGTCCGGGCCGACGGTGTCCCACAGGTCGGACAGGTGCCGGCGGTCCAGCGGCTCCAGACGGATGTGGCGGCCGGTGAGGGTGGTGGGGGAGGGAAGCTTCGCGGTCATGATCGAAAGGTAACCCTTGAATGCACTAGATGCAACGAATAGCTGCCTTAGTGCAAAAGCCCCCAGGCAGCGGAAAGGCCCCGCGGGAGAACCCGCGGGGCCCTGCTCGGCCAGCCGTGAGGCAGCCGTGAGGCCTAGACGAACGAGTTGATCTGGATCGTCTCGTACCGGCCCGGGCCGACGCCGATGGCGGAGATCGGGGCGCCCGACATCTCCTCCAGCGCCTTCACGTACGCCTGGGCGTTCTTCGGCAGCTCGGCGAAGGTCTTCGCCCCGCTGATGTCCTCGGTCCAGCCCGGCAGCGTCTCGTAGATCGGCTTCGCGTGGTGGAAGTCCGACTGGTTGTACGGCAGCTCCTCGACCCGGCGGCCGTCGATCTCGTACGCGACGCAGACCGGGATCTGCTCCCAGCCGGTCAGCACGTCCAGCTTGGTGAGGAAGAAGTCGGTGAGGCCGTTGACCCGGGTCGCGTAGCGGGCGATCACCGCGTCGAACCAGCCGCAGCGGCGGTCACGGCCGGTGGTGACGCCGCGCTCGCCGCCGATCCGGCGCAGCGCCTCGCCGTCCTCGTCCAGCAGCTCGGTCGGGAACGGGCCGGAGCCGACGCGCGTGGTGTAGGCCTTGAGGATGCCGATGACCCGGTCGATCTTGGTGGGGCCGATGCCGGAACCGGTGCAGGCGCCGCCCGAGGTCGGGTTGCTGGAGGTGACGAACGGGTACGTGCCGTGGTCGACGTCCAGCAGGGTGCCCTGGCCGCCCTCGAGCAGGACGACCTTGCCGGCCTTCAGCGCCTCGTCCAGGACCAGGGTGGTGTCGGCCAGGAACGGCTTGATCTTGTCCGCGTAGCCGAGGTACTCCTCGAGCACCAGCTCGGCGGGGATCGCGCGGCGGTTGTAGAGCTTGACCAGGAGCTGGTTCTTGTCGTGCAGCGCCGCTTCGATCTTCTGCTGGAGGATCGACTCGTCGAAGAGGTCCTGCACCCGGATGCCGACGCGGTTGATCTTGTCCGCGTAGGTCGGGCCGATGCCGCGGCCGGTGGTGCCGATCCGGCGCTTGCCGAGGAAGCGCTCGGTGACCTTGTCCAGGGTGCGGTGGTACGGCGTGATCAGGTGGGCGTTGCCCGAGATCAGCAGCTTGGAGGTGTCGATGCCGCGCTCGTCCAGGCCGCTGAGCTCGGAGAGCAGCACGCCCGGGTCGATCACGACGCCGTTGCCGATGACCGGCGTGACGTTCGGGCTGAGGATGCCGGAAGGCAGGAGGTGCAGCGCGTACTTCTGGTCGCCGATGACCACCGTGTGACCGGCGTTGTTGCCGCCCTGGTAGCGGACGACGTAGTCGACGGAGCCGCCGAGGAGGTCGGTCGCCTTCCCCTTGCCCTCGTCTCCCCACTGAGCGCCAACGAGCACGAGTGCCGGCACAGGCGTACACCCCTTCCGGTTGGGGCATCCTGCGTAGGCCGCAGTCTGCCCCGAGATAGACGAAGCCCCTGGCGCAATAGCGCAAGGGGCTCTTGCACCGAGAGATTACCTGAGGAAGGACCGGTTGTGTCGTCCCTGTCCACGCCCGCAACCGGCGGCCCGGAGCCGCTTCTCCTGCTCCTCGACCCGGCGGCCCGGCAGTCCGACGGGGAGTCGGTGCGGATCGCGAAGGACGTTCTCTCCGGTGGGACGGACGTCAAGGTGGCCTGTCCGGAGACGCCTTCCGAGCTCGATCGGGTGCTTTCGCACCGGGGTCGGAGGCGACCGGTGGTGATCGGTTCCGACCTCGCGCTGCAACGGGTGCTCCAAGCGCTGTACCGCCAACGCGAGCTGGGCGCCGACCCGGTGGGCCTGGTGCCGGTCGGCCGGCCGGAGGAGCTGGCGGCGGCCCGGGTGCTCGGGGTGCCGGGCGCGCCGGTCGCCGCGGCGCGCGCCGTGCTGACCGGCGCCGCCCGGAAGCTGGACCTGCTGGTGGACGACGGCGGCGGGGTGGCGCTCGGAGGGGTGCGGATCTCGGGCGGCGGGACGCGGCGCCCGGCGGGCCGTCCCGGCGGATGGCGTTCGCTATGGGCGAAACTGGCTGCGGCCGAGCAGGCGACCGCACTCACCCCGGAACCGACCGGCGCGGGCGCCGGACCGGACGAGGTCGGCGGGGGGAGCGTCCGGGCCGGCCGGAGCACCCGGGCGGGCCGGAGCGGACCGGCCGGCCGACCGGAGCGGGTCGAGCCGGCCAGGGGCGAGCACAGCGCCCGGCTGCGGGTCGAGGCCGACGGCCGGCTGCTCGCCGACGTGCACCGGCCGGTCCGGGTGGTCCAGGTGACCCTGCCCTCCGGCGCGGCCGCCGGCGAGGGCGTGATGGAGATCGTGGTCCGCGCCCCGGGCGCCCTGCTGCGCGCCCGGGCCGCCAGCATCTCGGTGGCCGGCCGGGGCTTCGGCTACGAGGCGGACGGGCGCCCGGTCGGCCCGGTGCGGGCCCGCACCTGGACGGTCCACGCCGGCTGCTGGGGGCTGCTGCTGCCGGTCACCCAGGACGCCCCCTAGCTGTCCCTGAGTCACACCCGGGCCGCCCCCGCCCCCTCCCCGCCCCGTCGGCGCGGCCCGTTGCGCCGGGTGAGCAGGCTCACGTTGGGCGAACGGCGGACCAACGCCGGGCGAAGCGCCCGCCGCGCGCGGAACACGCCAACGGGCGCGAACCACAAGGGCAAGCGCGCGGCCGCCGGATGCGGGAGTGCCGAAACCCGGGCCTGGTAAGGGGTTTTGTCTACGCGCGTTACCCGGAGCGGCCCGCGCGACAGCGGCCGCCCGGGGTCCGGAAGGCCGGGCCGACTGTCCTAGACTCGAAGGCGTGCCACGTGGTGACGGAAGACTCAACCACGATCTTCTTCCCGGTGAGAAAGGCCCCCAGGACGCTTGCGGCGTCTTCGGTGTCTGGGCTCCCGGCGAGGAGGTCGCCAAGCTCACGTTCTTCGGCCTTTACGCCCTGCAGCACCGCGGTCAGGAATCCGCGGGCATCGCAGTGAGCAATGGCTCCCAGATTCTCGTCTTCAAGGACATGGGACTCGTCTCCCAGGTCTTCGACGAGGCCTCCCTGGGGTCGTTGCACGGGCATATCGCCGTCGGACACGCCCGCTACTCGACCACCGGTTCCTCGGTCTGGGAGAACGCCCAGCCGACCTTCCGGGCGACCGTGCACGGCTCCCTGGCCCTCGGTCACAACGGAAACCTGGTGAACACCGCCGAACTGGCGGCCATGGTCGCCGAACTCCCCGGCGAGGAGCACGTCTCCCGCTCCGGGCGGTCGGCCGCGACCAACGACACCGACCTGGTGACCGCGCTGCTCGCCGGCCACCCGGACCTCTCCATCGAGGAGACGGCCAAGGTCGTCCTGCCCAAGGTGAAGGGCGCGTTCTCGCTCGTCTTCATGGACGAGAACACGCTCTACGCCGCCCGCGACCCGCAGGGCATCCGCCCGCTGGTCCTGGGCCGGCTGGAGCGCGGCTGGGTGGTCGCCTCCGAGACGGCGGCGCTGGACATCTGCGGCGCCTCCTTCATCCGCGAGGTCGAACCCGGCGAGCTCATCGCCATCGACGAGAACGGCATGCGGACCTCCCGCTTCGCCGAGGCCAAGCCCAAGGGCTGCGTCTTCGAGTACGTCTACCTCGCCCGCCCCGACACCTCCATCGCCGGCCGCAACGTGCACCTCTCCCGGGTGGAGATGGGCCGCCGCCTGGCGAAGGAGGCCCCGGTCGAGGCCGACCTGGTGATAGCGACCCCCGAGTCCGGCACCCCGGCCGCGATCGGCTACGCCGAGGCCAGCGGGATCCCGTACGGCTCCGGCCTGGTGAAGAACGCCTACGTCGGCCGCACCTTCATCCAGCCCAGCCAGACCATCCGCCAGCTCGGCATCCGGCTGAAGCTGAACCCGCTGCGCGAGGTCATCCAGGGCAAGCGCCTGGTCGTCGTGGACGACTCGATCGTCCGCGGCAACACCCAGCGCGCGCTGGTGAAGATGCTCCGCGAGGCGGGCGCGGCCGAGGTCCACATCCGGATCTCCTCCCCGCCGGTCAAGTGGCCGTGCTTCTTCGGCATCGACTTCGCGACCCGCGCGGAGCTGATCGCCAACGGCATGACCATCGAGGAGATCGGCCGCACCCTCGGCGCGGACTCGCTCTCCTACATCTCGATCGACGGCATGATCGAGGCCACCAAGCAGCCGAAGGACCGGCTCTGCCGGGCCTGCTTCGACGGCGAGTACCCGATGGAGCTGCCCGACCCGGCGCTGCTCGGCAAGCTCCTGCTGGAGGCCGAGATCAAGGGCGGCCAGCAGGCCCCCGCGGTCCGCGGCAAGCCGACCAGCGGCAGCGACCTGGACGGCGTCCAGTCGCTGCTCGGCGGGGCGGGCGCGGCCGACGCGCTGCGCCGCCCGTAAGAACCCTCGGTGGGGTCCCGCGATCCGGGACCCCACCGCTGTTCCGTCCCCCACCACAGACCCGAAAGGGCCGCACAGCAGTGACTACCGACCAGAACGGTGCCACCTACGCCGCCGCCGGCGTCGACATCGAGGCGGGCGACCGCGCCGTCGAGCTCATGAAGCAGTGGGTGAAGAAGGCCAACCGCCCCGAGGTCGTCGGCGGTCTCGGCGGCTTCGCCGGCCTCTTCGACGTCTCCGCCCTCAAGAACTACGAGCGGCCGCTGCTGGCCTCGGCCACCGACGGGGTGGGGACCAAGGTGGCCATCGCGGCCGCCATGGACAAGCACGACACGATCGGCCACGACCTGGTCGGCATGGTCGTCGACGACATCGTGGTCTGCGGCGCCGAGCCGCTGTTCATGACCGACTACATCTGCGTCGGCAAGGTCGTCCCGGAGCGGGTCGCCGCGATCGTCAAGGGCATCGCCGAGGGCTGCGCCCTGGCCGGCTGCGCCCTGGTCGGCGGCGAGACCGCCGAGCACCCGGGCCTGCTCGGGCCGGACGAGTACGACGTCGCGGGCGCCGGTACCGGTGTGGTCGAGGCGGACGCGCTGCTGGGCGCCGAGCGGGTCCGGGCCGGCGACGTGGTGATCGCGATGGCCGCCTCCGGTCTGCACTCCAACGGCTACTCGCTGGTCCGCCACGTGCTGCTGAACCAGGCCGGCTGGAAGCTGGACCGCAAGGTCGAGGAGTTCGGCCGCACCCTCGGCGAGGAGCTGCTCGAGCCGACCCGGATCTACTCGCTGGACTGCCTGGCGCTGATCCGGGCCGCCGAGGTGCACGCCTTCTCGCACGTCACCGGCGGCGGCCTGGCGGCCAACCTGGCCCGGGTGGTCCCGGCCGGGCTGCACGCCCGCCTGGACCGCGGCACCTGGACCCCGCTGCCGGTCTTCCGGACCGTCGCGGAGGTCGGCAAGGTGGCCACCCTGGAGATCGAGAAGACGCTGAACATGGGCGTCGGCATGGTCGCGGTCGTCCCGCCGCACTCGGTGGACACCGTGCTGTCGGTCCTGGAGGACCGCGGCGTGGAGTCCTGGGTGCTCGGCGACATCGTCGACCGCACCGCCGAGCACGCGGACGGCGCGGCCCTCTACAACGCCTACGAGGGCTTCGCGGCCGGCTGAGCACGGGGAACGCGAACACGAGGAGGCCCCGTCGGCAGCGAGCCGGCGGGGCCTTCGTGCAGGGTCTTCGCGCGGACCTTCGCGCAGGGTCCCGGGAAGGGGCTTCGGGCGGGTCTTCCGGCGGGGCCGCCGCCGAGGCGGGTGCGGGGCCTTCCGGCGGTCCGCCGCGAGAGTGCGGGAACGCCGAAGACCGGCCTGGTGCGCTGGGCACCTGGCCGGTCGGGTCGGACTGGGAGACTACGCGCGACGGCGGGCCTGGGAGGGCCCGGTACCCGACTCGGCGTCATCGTCCTCGTCGTCATCGGCGTAACGAGCCGCGTACTCCGCGTAGGGATCGTCGTCCTCCTCGTCCTCCTCGATCGGCTCCGGCTCGATCGGGGAGGTGGAGGGCGATACGCCCAGCTCGCTGGAGAGACGATTGGCGTCGAACCCGCCGCTGTTGTACTTCAGCTCGCGGGCGACCTTCGTCTGCTTGGCCTTGGCCCGGCCGCGCCCCATGGGTCGACCCCCTCAACGATGGGGCTCACGGCCCCGAGTCTGACACGTGTTCATGATCAAGAGCGGCCTGCCCGAATGGGGAGGACCGTCCCTTGGAGCATTAACGGTACCTGTTTCTGCCGCTGGACGGTACGTCGTCGGTGTGACGTGGCGCGCACCGGCCGCACCCGCGACCAGGTCGTCCCAGGTCAGGGGAGGTTTTGCGGCTTTCTGCACGCTGTCCGGAGGTGTCTCGGGTCCGTTGTTCCCGGATCGATTATCCCCCCTAGGGGGGCTTCGGATCACCCGATCGGAGGCAGAATCGAGAATCCGGTTCCACATCGTGATGCGCGGGGGACGGCGCCCGGCCGCCCCCCGCGCGCACCGGTCCGGATCAGCCCCGGCGGGCCGTCGGCAGCAGCACCGAGCGCAGCGCGCTGATCTCGCGCATCCGCTTCTCGGCGAGACGGTCGGCCGCGACGGCCGGCGGCACGCCGTCGGAGGCGGCCCGGGTGAAGATCTCCAGGGTGGTGTCGAAGATCTTCGTCGCCTTGTTCTTGGCGCGCTCGAAGTTGAAGCCGTCGATCTCGTCGGCGACCTGGATGACACCGCCGGAGTTCACCAGGTAGTCCGGGGCGTAGAGCAGGCCGCGGTCGGCGAGGTCCTTCTCGACGCCCGGGTGGGCCAGCTGGTTGTTGGCGGCACCGCAGACGACGGAGGTGCCGAACTCGCCCAGCGCGGCCACGGTGTCGTCGGTCAGGGCGCCCCCGAGCGCGCAGGGGGCGTAGACGTCCAGCTTGGCCTGGAGCAGCGCGGCGGTGTCGGCGACGACCTCCACCTCCGGGTGGGCGGCCCGCACGCGGTTGACGGCGGCCTCGAAGGGGTCGGTGACGACCACGACGGCGCCGTCCGCGACCAGGTGGCCGACGAGGTAGTGGCCGACCTTGCCGACGCCGGCGACGCCCACGCGCTTGCCGCGCAGGGTCGGCTGGCCCCAGCGGGCCTGGGCGGAGGCGCGCATGCCCTGGAAGACGCCGAAGGCGGTCAGGATCGAGGAGTCCCCGGCGCCGCCGTTCTCGGGCGAGCGACCGGTGACGAACTCGGTCTCGCGCGCCACGACGTCCATGTCCTGGACGTAGGTGCCCACGTCGCAGGCGGTGATGTAGCGGCCGCGCAGCGACTCGACGAAGCGCCCGTAGGCGCGGAGCATCGCCTCGTTCTTGTCCTTGTTCGGGTCGCCGATGATGACGGCCTTGCCGCCGCCGAGGTCGAGGCCGGCGAGCGCGTTCTTGTAGGACATGCCGCGGGAGAGGTTGAGCGCGTCCTCCAGCGCCGCCTCCTCGGAGGCGTACGGGAAGAACCGGGTGCCGCCGAGGGCCGGGCCGAGGGCGGTGGAGTGGACGGCGATGATCGCCTTCAGTCCGGAGGAGCGGTCGTGGCAGAACACGACCTGCTCGTGGCCGTCGCCGGTGGCGCCGTCCTGGGAGTTGCCGAAGATCCTGCCGAGCACGCCGGGTGCGGAGTGCGTGGTGGCGGCGGTCTGTACGTCGGTCACTGTGGTGACTCCAGTATTCGAGGCCCGCTGCGGTGGTGCGGGCGCCTAAGGCGAAGCGTAGTCGCGCGGGCCCCGCCGGTCCGCCCCCTTGGCGAAGCTCGGTACGACTGTCCGAATACTGGGACGGCAGGGCCGTCATCAGGCTGTTCGCGCACCTCGGGTGCGTCCGCGAACGGGCCGCCGCAGGACCGGTCCGACCGACCGCTCCCGGTCGGCGGGGGGTGCGTGGGACGATGCAGGACGTGACCGTCGTCCGTACCTCCGTGCTGCCGCCCTACGCCGCGCACCTGCGGGTCTACGAGCCGCTGGCCGCCTACCCGGAGCCCGAGCGGGCGCGCTGGCAGGCCTACGCGGCGGAGCACGGTCCCGACGCGCCCGAGGCGGGCCGCTCGGTGGCCGCGGCGGCCCTCGCCGAGCAGCGCTCGGCCCTCGCCGAGCTGATCGGCCGGACCCCGCGGGCGCTGCCGGACCGGGAGGCCGAGCGGGCCTTCGTCCGGCTGGTGGACGGGGTGCTGTACGTCTGCCCCTGGGCGACCAGGCTCCGCACCTGGCAGGCCCTGGAGGAGCTGCGGGCGGGGGCTCCGGTGGCGCTGCTGGACACCGCCCTGCCGCCGGCCACCCGGGAGGTGGCGGAGGCGGACCGGGAGCGCTGGCGGGCCGACCACCCGGACGCCCGGCCGTGGATCCTCACCAGCCGCTGGGAGGTGCCGGTCCGCTGGTTCCTCCCGTTCGGGGACGAGGATCGATGCTTCGTTCCCGCAGAGAGGGGGGAGAAGGGGGAGGGAGGGGAACGGGGGGACGGGGCGTCACTGTTCTATCTGACGCCCATGGCGCAGGCGCGCCGCCGGGTGGCCCGGGCGTACCGGGCGCTGCGCGAGGCGGTGCCGGAAGGGGAGCTGGTGCGGGGGGCGGAGCAGGTCGGGCGGTGGCTGGAGGAGTTCCATCCGCGGTCGCTGGTGGAACTGGACTACGGGGGGCTGGTGCATCTGCTGGGGCCGGAGCGGCTGTTGGCGGACCGTTCGGCGGGCGAGCTCGAGGACGGGCTGCGGGCGCTGCGGGCGGGGGACGCGACGGAGGCGCTGCGCGCGTACGAGGTGCTGACCGCGCGCTGGCGGCGGGTGCTGGCACTGCGCCACGCCAACTGAGCGGCAGGGCCGGTGGGAGGGCCGGACGGGGCGGCGGGAGGGCCGGTCCGGGGACGGTGGGAGGACGGGCCGAGGCGGCGTCATCGCTGGCCGGTGGGGGCGTCGGTGGTACTTGTAAGACTGTAAGAGTCCTACGGCCCGAGCCGCATGACCAAGGTCCTGGTTCGGGTCAATACCTACCGAACGTGACACTACTCACCGTTGACGCGAACTTACCCCTATGTGCAAAAATGGGACAACCAGCCCAACTTCACGTGAGCGTGCCCACTTTTGGGTGGTTCTGGAGTCGATGCGCGCTTTGCGGGAAAACGGCGGGTCTGGTCCGCTCGTAACCGAATGTCACTATAAGGTGACTGCCCGTTATGGGGTGGTCCATCGCCATCCGTCGGCCTTGAACCCGTGAGGGGTCAATTTTGGCGGTTTGGTCGATAGGGCTGGACGGATGGTGTAGTTGTAGACACCAGGACAAGCCGTTCGTCCTATAACCGACTCGGCCCGTCTATGCCATTTCGGGCATCGCGGGCCAAGGTGCAGAATTTGAAGGATAGAACCGCCCTGGTTCGGTTCTCCCGAGGAGGCCGCTCATGACCGCTCGTACCCCCGATGCCGAACCTCTGCTGACGCCGGCAGAGGTCGCCACCATGTTCCGTGTGGATCCCAAGACCGTGACGCGCTGGGCCAAGGCCGGCAAGCTCACGTCCATCCGCACGCTGGGCGGGCACCGCCGATACCGTGAGGCGGAGGTGCGCGCCCTGCTGGCCGGTATTCCGGCCCAGCGAACCGAGGCCTGACAGAGCCTCGCTCAAGGCTCTTCGAAAGGGGCTGCTTACCGGACTCCGCCGGGTCCGGTAAGCAGCCCCTTTTTCTGTCCCCACGCACTTCTTCTACAGTCCTGTCGTACCGGCCGCACCGATCGCGGGAGCGGCTGTCGTACTCGCGCGATCCACCGGAATGTTGAACTCCGGATAACGATTCGATGATGGGAAGGTGGGGGGGATTTACTGTGAATAGCAGTACAATTTTACATATTAAATTAGAGGCTTCGGGGAAGGGTGTCCGAACGGTCGGTTCCCGGAAGGGGTACGTGACGACCGTCACGCGGGCGTTCACTTGTGGTCCGTGCCCACTCCGGGATAGAGGAGTGGCCGGTGAAACGCGAGAGGCCCGGAACCAAACGGTTCCGGGCCTCTCGGCTACGGCGATCCTGACGGGACTTGAACCCGCGACCTCCACCTTGACAGGGTGGCGAGCTAACCAACTGCTCCACAGGACCAGAGTGTTTCCTGACCCGTTCGCTCCGCTTGCCGCGCTGCGAACAAGACAGACTGTAGCCCATGCGGGGCCCCCAGGTCGAACCGGCTCCCGACCGCCCCCTCCGGCCCGTCCGCAGCTCAGGCGGGCCGGAGGGAGGCCGAGGGGTCAGAGCGCGGCCCTGGCCGCCTCCATGGCCTTCAGGATCCGCTTCTCGGACACCGGCGACGGGGTGCCCAGCGACTGGGCGAAGAAGCTCACCCGCAGCTCCTCGATCATCCAGCGGATCGCCAGCACCTCCGCCGAGGGCTGCCGCCCGGCCGGCACCGCCGCCAGCAGCTCCCCGTAGGCCTGCTGGACCTGCTGCACCTTCAGCAGCTGCTGGGCGTCCCGCTGCGGATGGTTGGGCAGCGCCTCCAGCCGGCGGTCCACCGCCAGCAGATAGCGCTTGAGGTCCGGCAGCCGCTGCCAGCCGGTCGCCGTCACGAAGCCCGGGTGCACCAGCGAGGCCAGATGCAGCCGGATGTCGTTCACCGCGTTCAGCAGCACCGGACTGCTCACCGACTTCAGCCGGGTCGTCGCCCTGTGGAAGGCGATCAGCGCCGTCGCCGTCTTCAGCGTGGTGTCCGCCGACAGGTCGTACAGGTCCGCCCGTACCTTGTCCCGCAGCGCCGCGAACGCCGCCTCGTCCCACGCCGGACCACCGGCCCGGGCCATCAGCCGGTCCGCCGCACAGGCCACCACGTCCTCGAACAGCGCCGGGACCGAGCCGTGCGGGTTGTACGACAGCGCCAGCTTGGCCTGGTTGCCCAGCCGGCCCTGGATCGACTTGGCGGGCGAGGTGGTCGACAGCATCAGCAGCCGCCGGGTGCCCTCCCACATCGCGCCCTGCTGCGCCTCCGGGGTGTCGAACAGCTTCACGCCGACCGACTCGCCCTCGTCCACCAGCGCCGGGTAGGCGCGCAGCGAGTGGCCCCGGGAACGCTGCTCGAAGGTCCGCTGGAGCACCGGCAGCCCGGCCGGCCAGGCGGTCAGCCCGGACTGCTCGATGCCCCGGCCCGAGGCCGCCGAGGAGAGCGTCTCCTTCAGCTTGGGCTTCAGCCGCAGCCGCAGCTCCTCCAGGTCCTTGGACTCGGCGAGCTTCTTGCGCCCGTCCACCACCCGGAAGGTCACCTTGAGGTGCTCGGGGACCCGCTCCTCGTCCCAGGCCTCCGGAGGCACGGTGACCGCCGTCAGGCGCTTCAGGACGTGCTCCAGGGCCGGCAGCAGCGGCTCCTGGCGCTCCTGGTTGTTCCTCAGCTCGCGCAGTGCCGCGCGGGCGAAGTCCGGGGCGGGGACGAAGTTGCGCCGCACCGCCTTCGGCAGCGACTTGATCCAGGCCGTCACCAGCTCCTCGCGCAGGCCCGGGATCTGCCAGTCGAAGCCCTCCGAGGTGACCTGGTTGAGCACCGGCAGCGGGATGTGGACGGTGACGCCGTCCGCGTCGCTGCCCGGCTCGAACTGGTAGGTCAGGACGAACCGCAGCTTGCCCTGCACCCAGTGGTCCGGGTAGTCGGCCTCGGTGACGCCGTCCGCGGCGTCGTTGATCAGCATCGACTTCTCGAAGTTGAGCAGGTCGGGCTGCTCGTGCCGGGCCTTCTTCCACCAGGCGTCGAAGTGCCGGGTGGAGACGATGTCCTCGGGCAGCCGGCCGTCGTAGAACTCGAACAGGGTCTGGTCGTCGACCATGATGTCCCGGCGGCGGGCCCGGTTCTCCAGCTCCTCGACCTCGCCGAGCAGCTTGCGGTTCTCCGCGAAGAACCGGTGGTGGGTCTCCCAGTCGCCCTCGACCAGGGCGTTGCGGATGAACAGCTCGCGGCAGAGCTCCGGGTCGATCCGGCCGTAGTTGACCTTCCGCGCGGACACGATCGGCACCCCGTAGAGGGTGACCTTCTCGAACGCCAGCACGGCCCCGGACTTCTTCTCCCAGTGCGGCTCGCTGTAGTTGCGCTTCACCAGGTGGGCGGCCAGCGGCTCCACCCACTCGGGTTCGATCTTCGCGTTGATCCGGGCCCACAGCCGGGAGGTCTCCACCAGCTCGGCCGACATCACCCAGCGCGGCGGCTTCTTGAACAGGCCGGAGCCGGGGAACACCGCGAACCGGGCGCCCCGGGCGCCGCCGTACTCCCGCTTCTCCACGTCGAACAGGCCGATGTGCGAGAGCAGGCCGGCCAGCAGGGACTGGTGGATCCGGTCCGCGTCCGGCTCGGCGTCCTCGTGGGCCTCCTCGATGGTGACACCGAGCTGCTTGGCGACCGTGCGCAGCTGGGAGTAGATGTCCTGCCACTCCCGTATCCGCAGGTAGTTGAGGAACTCCGCCTTGCACATCCGGCGGAACGCGGAGGAGGAGAGCTCGCGCTGCTGCTCGCGCACGTAGCGCCACATGGCGAGGAAGGCGAGGAAGTCGGAGCTCTCGGAGCTGAACCGGCGGTGCCGCTCGTCGGCGGCCTGGCGCTTCTCGGCGGGGCGCTCGCGCGGGTCCTGGATGGAGAGCGCGGCGGCGATCACCATGACGTCCCGGACACAGCCGTTGCGGTCCGCCTCCAGCACCATCCGGGCCATCCGCGGGTCCACCGGGAGCTGGGCCAGTTTGCGGCCGAGCGGGGTGAGCCGCTTGCGGAGGTCCTTCTCGGCCGGGTCGAGCGCGCCCAGCTCGTGCAGGAGGCTGATGCCGTCCTTGATGTTGCGCGAGTCCGGCGGGTCCAGGAACGGGAAGGCGGCGATGTCGCCGAGGCCGGCGGCGGTCATCTGGAGGATGACCGAGGCCAGGTTGGTGCGCAGGATCTCGGCGTCCGTGAACTCGGGGCGGGAGAGGAAGTCCTCCTCCGAGTAGAGCCGGATGCAGATGCCGTCCGAGGTGCGGCCGCAGCGGCCCTTGCGCTGGTTGGCGCTGGCCTGGCTGATCGCCTCGATCGGCAGCCGCTGGACCTTGGTGCGGTGGCTGTAGCGGGAGATCCGGGCGCTGCCCGGGTCGATCACGTACTTGATGCCGGGGACGGTGAGGCTGGTCTCGGCGACGTTGGTGGCCAGCACGATCCGGCGGGAGGAGGAGCGCTGGAACACCTTGTGCTGCTCGGCCGAGCTCAGCCGGGCGTACAGCGGCAGGACCTCGGTGTGCTTCAGCCGGAGCTTGTCGAGCGCGTCCGCGGTGTCCCGGATCTCGCGCTCGCCGGAGAGGAAGACCAGGATGTCCCCCGGCCCCTCGGCCTGGAGCTCCTCGGCGGCGTCGCAGATCGCCTGGATCTGGTCGCGGTCGCGGTCGACCTCGTCGGTGTCGCCGTCCTCGTCCTCGTCCACGATCGGGCGGTAACGGACCTCCACCGGGTAGGTGCGGCCGGAGACCTCGACGATCGGGGCGTCCCCGAAGTGCCGGGCGAACCGCTCGGGGTCGATGGTCGCCGAGGTGATGATCACCTTGAGGTCGGGGCGGCGGGGCAGCAGCTGCTTGAGGTAGCCGAGCAGGAAGTCGATGTTGAGGCTGCGCTCGTGCGCCTCGTCGATGATCAGGGTGTCGTACTGGCGCAGCTCGCGGTCGGTCTGGACCTCCGCGAGCAGGATGCCGTCGGTCATCAGCTTGACCAGGGTGTCCGGGCCGACCTGGTCGGTGAACCTGACCTTCCAGCCGACCGCCTCGCCGAGCGGGCTGTCCAGCTCCTCGGCGACCCGCTCGGCCACCGTGCGGGCGGCGATCCGGCGGGGCTGGGTGTGGCCGATCAGACCGCGTACGCCGCGGCCCAGCTCCAGGCAGATCTTGGGGATCTGGGTGGTCTTGCCGGAGCCGGTCTCACCGGCCACGATCACCACCTGGTGGTCGCGGACGGCGGCGAGGATCTCGTCCTTCTTCTGGCTGACCGGGAGCTCGGCGGGGTACCGGATCTCCGGCACCGCGTTCCGCCGCCGTTCGACCAGCAGCTCGGCCTTGTCGATGTCGGCGGCGATCTCGGCGGCGATCTGCGCGCGGGCCTCGTCCTTGCGGACCCGGCGGGCGCCGTCCAGCCGACGGCCGATCCGGACCTGGTCGCGCAGGGTCAGCTCGGGCAGGCGCGCGGCCAGCTCGCCGATGCCGGGCGCCTCGCTCCGGGCGGACTCGGCGGCGGACTGGACTGCGGGAGAACTCACGGCGGGCATCCCTCTAGGTTCGCAAGGAGGGGCACCGGAGCGCACCTCGGTTTTCGAGCGCCTCCAGTGTCACAGGGGACGCCCGTCCGCTGCCAACGGCGGTCCGGCACGCCGTGGGAACCGTCCGGATCGGGGCGGTGGCGGGGGAGAGGGAGGTGAGCGGGCGTGGAGTGGGAGGGAACGGGCGGCAAGGCGTGGGGAGGGGGCGGGGAGGGGCGGGGCTACCCCTTCCAGAGGAAGAACGCGGCGGCCCCGGCGCAGAGCAGCAGCCCGATGACGAGACCGGCCGCGGTGGCCGTGAGCCGGTCCCGGAACCGCCGGCCCGGCTCGACCCGGGCCGAGGCCTCGGTGCTCAGCTCCCACCAGTTGCGGATCCGGTGGTACTGCTCGTCGAAGTCCGGCGACGGGTACAGGTCGCTGCGCAGCAGTCCGGGCAGCGTCCGGCGCCGTCCGCCGGTCAGGAACATCCGCACCTGCGAAGTGCTGTCGCCCTGGGCCTCGACCGTGCGGACGTCGATCCAGTGGATCCGGTCCCAGGCGTAGGCGCGGCCGCGCCCGAAGCCCCAGCAGATGGTGATGCCCTCGGGGCCGACCCGGCTCCAGCTGCGGACCGTGGTCCACAGGCCCAGGCCGGAGAGCAGGAGCGTGCCACCGGCGAGCCAGAGGAAGCCCACCAGGCCGATCCGGTACACGGCGGCGAAGCCCTGGGCGGCCAGTACGACGAGCAGGACCGCCAGGTGCGACCAGGACGGGCGGTAGCGGTCCCGCCCCCGGAAGATCAGTTCGTCCACGGCGGGCACCCTACGCCGGGCGTGGTGGGCGGTCGGCGCTCGGGGTGGGGCGGGGGTCCGAGGGTGGTCCCGGGCCGGCTTTGCAAAGTCGAGCCGGACTTTGCAAAGCCACGCCGAGGGACCCTCCGCCGGGGCACGCCACCTGCTCGGCGTGCCCCGGCGGAGCGTTGTGGGGTGTCTTTGCAAAGTGAGCACTTTGCAAAGTCACCTCGGGGTCCACTTCCCGGGGCATGCCGCTCACCAGGCATGACCCCGTGCCCGGCCGCCCTCGGGCGGCCGGCCACAGGACTTTGCAAAGAGTGGACTTTGCAAAGTCACCGTACGGGCGCTCCCTCGGACCACGCCGCCCACCAGGCGTGGTCCGAGGGAGCGGTGGGCGTGGTCCGAGGGAGGAGTGGAGCGGTGCTCGCGGTGCGAGCGGTGCGAGCGGTGCGAGCGGTGGGAGGGGTGGGACCGGGCGCGGGCCCTAGCCCTCCTGGAGGACGAACTCGCGGACCAGTCGGGACCACTCGGCACCCTGCTCGTAGACGACCACATGGCCGCTGTCGATCTCCGCGTAGGTGCTGCCGGCGATGGCGTCGGCCAGCTCGCGGGAGAGCCCGACCGGCACGGTGGCGTCCTGGGTGCAGCCGATCACCAGGGTGCGGGCGGTGATCCGGGGCAGCAGCGGGCGGATGTCGGCGCTCAGGTTGAGGTCGATGTGGCGCAGCGCGCCCTCGGTGGGCTCGTTGCCCTTGATGATGCCCTCGAGCGCGTCGGGCTCCAGCGAGTTCAGGTGGTCGCGGCTGAACGCGGTCAGGGTGCCGAACCGGCCGAACGCCTCGGCGTCGCCGCTGATGGCGCGCCAGGTGGTCATGTGGTTGCGCAGGTAGGCGTCGTCCGGGCGGCTCCAGCCGGCGGTGAGCACCAGGCTGCGCACCAGCTCCGGGCGGAGCGCCGCGAGGGTCGCGGCGACCACCGAGCCGAGCGAGAAGCCGACCACGTCGGCCGGGCCGTCGCCGGCCGCCTCGATCACGGCGGCGATCTGCTCGGCCAGCAGTTCGGGGGTCAGCTCGCGGCCGTCGTCCTCGGTGTCGCCGCAGCCGGCGAAGTCCGGCAGCAGGACGGTCCGGGTGTCGGTGAAGTCACCGGTGAGGTGGCCGAAGGTGCCCCCGGCGCCGAAGCCGGTGCCGTGCACGAAGACCAGGGGCGGGTGGCCGGAGCCCTCCACGGTGTAGGAGACGCGGGCGCTGGGGCTGGCGGCGAAGGGCATGACGGAGTTCTCCTCGGGAGTCGGGACGGGTGGGGGGAGGCGCGGGGGTCAGACGAGGCTCTTGGCGGAGGCGTTCTCGGCGGTGGCCCCGGCCCGGCGGGGGGCGCGCTCGAAGCCGAGCGCGACCAGGACGAGTGCGACGATGCCACCGGTGGCGACCAGGACGGCGGTGCGCAGCCCGTCGGTGGTGGCGGAGCGGAGGGCCTCGCCGGTGAGGCCGTCGGTGCCGGCGTTGGCGATCGCCACCAGGATGCCGAGGCCGACCGCGCTGCCGACCTGCTGGCCGGTGGAGACGATGCCGGAGGCGATGCCCTGTTCGTAGGGGTGCACGCCGGTCGCGGAGGCGGAGAACATCGTGGTGAAGATGACGCCCTGGCACAGGCTCAGGACGACCAGGCCGGGCAGCAGCGCGACGTAGCTGCCGTCCGGCGCCATGGTCAGCGCGGTCGCGGCGGTGCCGAGCGCGCCGAGCAGGTAGGAGGCGATCAGGGTGTTCCGGGCGCCGAACCGGGTGGCGAGCCGGCCGCCCAGCATGGAGCCGACGAAGCCGCAGACCATCGGGATCAGGAAGGCGACGCCGGTGCGCAGGGCGCTGTACTCGTGCACGGTCTGGAAGTAGACGGTCAGGAAGTACAGCAGGGTGCCGAAGCTGGCCATGAACAGGAAGGTGGTCAGCACGCCGGTGGACAGGTTGCGGTTGCGGAACAGCCGCAGCGGCATCAGCGGGTCGGCGGTGCGGGACTCGATCGCGACGAAGGCGGCGAGCAGGCCGAGGCCGAGCACGGCGGTGGTGAGCACGGTCGGCGAGGTCCAGCCGGAGGCCGGGCCCTGGACGAGGGTGAAGACCACCAGGGTGGCCCCGGCGGTGGCGGTCAGCGCGCCCGGCAGGTCGAACGAGCGGGATCCGTCGCGCGGTCCGTCGGCGCCGATCAGCCGGGGGGCGAGCAGGGCGGCCCCGCCCGCGAGCGGCACGTTGACGTAGAACACCGCTTCCCAGCCGAAGGCCTGGGTGAGCACCCCGCCGGCCAGCGAGCCGATGATCATGCCGCTGGCGCCGGCGGCGGCCCAGACCGAGAGCGCCCGGTTGCGTTCGCGGCCCTCGGTGAAGCTGAGCACCACCAGGGCGAGGGTGGCGGGGAACAGGAAGGCGCCGCCGAGGCCCTGGAGGGCGCGGGCCGCGATCAGCAGGCCGGGTGTGTTGGCCAGGCCGCCGAGCAGCGAGGAGCCGGCGTACAGCAGCAGGCCGAGGACGAACATCCGGCGGCGGCCGAACAGGTCGGAGGCGCGGCCGCCGAAGAGCAGGAAGCCGCCGAAGGCGACGGCGTAGGCGCTGACCACCCACTGGAGGTTCTGGGCGGAGAAGTCGAGGCCGCTGCCGATCTCCGGGAGCGCCACGTAGACGATGTTGTAGTCGATCGAGACGATCAACTGGGCGAACGCCAGCAGGGCCAGCAGGAGGCCCGAACGGCGTGGCCCGGCGGCCTGCTGCTCGGCACCGGCGGACGGGGACATGGGGAGCCTTTCGGGGGCGTCGGGGAGCGGACGGGGGACGAGGGGGCGGTGCGGCGTTCGGTGGTTACGGGCCGGGTGTCGTCAGGACCACCCGGCGGCCGTTGAGTTCGCCCTTCTCCAGCCGCTGGTGGGTCTCGGCGGCGGCGCTCAGCGGCCGGATCTCCAGGGCCCGGGGCCGCAGCCGGCCGGCCGCGAGCAGCCGGTTGACGGTGGCGGCGGCGTCCGCGAGTTCGGCGCCGGAGGCGTGCGAGATGACGAACCCGCGGATCGAGCCGTCCTTCATGTAGAGCTGTCCGGCGGGCAGTTCGGGGCGGGAGCGGGCGCCGGCGAGCAGCACGATCCGGCCGCGCGGGGCGAGCAGGTCGACGGCGGTGGTGAGGTCGTTGGTGCCGGAGGTGTCGAGGTGGAGGTCGATGCCGCCGGGGCAGGCGGCGCGGACCAGGTCGGGCAGGTCGGGGGAGCGGTAGTCGAGGACCTCGGTGGCGCCGAGGGCCCGGCAGTGTTCCGCGTCGTCGGGGCGCGCGGTGGTGACCACCCGGGCGCCGGCCTCGGCGGCGAGCACGATCAGGGCGCCGCCGACGTTGCCGCCGCCGCCCGCGACCAGCACGGTCTCGCCGGTGCGCAGCCCGCCGTGGGTGAACAGGGCGAGGTGGGCGGTGGCGGCCGGGTGGACCACGGCGACGGCCGTCGTCGGGTCCACGCCCGGGGGCAGGTGGTAGAGCCGGTCGGCCGGGACGGCGGCCCGTTCGGCGGCCGCGCCCTGCCGGCCGTCGTGGCCGAGGCTGTTGGTCCAGACGCGGTCACCGGGGGCGAAGCGGGGGGCGCCGGGGCCGACCCGGGCCACGGTGCCCACGAGGTCCCGGCCGATCACGAACGGGAAGGGCAGGGGGGTCGGGAAGAGCCCCGAGCGGACGAAGGTGTCGACCGGATTGACCGAGACGGCGGCCACGTCGACCAGGACATCGGTGGGCCCGGGGACCGGCTCGGGCACCTCGCCGTAGCGGATGTCCGACGCCGGTCCGAGCCTCGGGATGAACGCTGCACGCATGGGGCCGATCCTGCGGGAGGCGCGGACGGGCGGCGGCGGATCGCGGCATCGTTCGTCAACTCCCTGGTCTCGGGCGGAAAGCCGGGCGGGGACGGGGTGTCCCCCGACCTGACATAGATGCTACACCGATCGGTGCAATCTCTCATCTGCACGGAGTAGTTTACTTGGCCTCCGGGTCGGGACGGCCTGCTACTGGTCCGACCCACCGCTCGACACCCAAGGACGGAACCATGGCCACCGACCGACTCCTCGCCCAGCCGGGACCGAGACCCGCCGGCGGGAGCGGAGCGCGGACGACGCAGCCCTCCGCCAGTCGTCTGCCGTCCCTGACCGGCCTGCGCTTCCCCGCCGCCCTTGCGGTCTTCGCGTACCACGCCGCCCTGCCGATCCCGACCCTGCGGTTCTTCGCCGACGACAGCACCGAGTTCCGCTTCGTCGACCTCGCCGACCAGGCCGGCGGGCTCGGGGTGGCGTTCTTCTTCGTGCTCAGCGGCTTCGTGCTCACCTGGTCGGCCCGCCCGGGCGACACCGCCACCGGGTTCTGGCGGCGCCGGCTGGTCAAGATCGTCCCGAACTACGTGGTCGCCTGGGCGCTGGCCATGATCTTCTTCGCCGGCTCCTACACCCCGGTGCGCACGGCGGTCCTCAACCTGCTGATGCTCCAGGTCTGGATACCCGACTTCAACACCTACTTCAGCGTCGACCCGCCCAGCTGGTCGCTCGGCGCCGAGCTGGTCTTCTACCTCTCCTTCCCGCTGCTGCACCGCTTCCTGCGGACGATCCGCCCGGAGCGGCTCCTCTACTGGATCGGCGGCACGGTCGCCGCCATCGTCGCCACCCCGGCGCTGGCCTACCTGGTGCTGCCCGACACCCCGGGCGTCCCCGGCGGCTACGAGTCCTCGGTGGTGCAGTACTGGTTCTCCTACGTGCTCCCGCCGGTGCGGCTGCTGGACTTCGCCCTCGGCATCCTGGTCGCCCTCGCGGTGCGCTCCGGCCGCTGGCGCGACATCGGCATGGTGTGGTCCGGCGTGCTCCTGGTGGCCGGTTACGCCGCCACCCGCTGGGTGCCCTACCTGTACGCCCAGCGGGTGACCACCGTGGTGCCGATCGCGCTGCTGGTCGCGTCCGCCGCGATCGCCGACCGGGACGGCCGGTTCACGCCCTTCCGCAACCGGGCGATGACCTGGCTCGGGGAGATCTCCTTCGCCTTCTACCTGCTGCACTTCGTCGTGCTGACCGAGATGCGCGACCTGCTCGGCACCAAGCTGTACTCGACCCCCGAGGGCATCGGCCTGCTGCTGCTCGCGATCGGGGTCACCGTGCTGCTCTCCTGGGTCCTGTACCGGCTGGTCGAGGCGCCGATCACCAAGCGGTTCTCCTCACCGCGCCGCAAGCCGGCCGGCCCCGCTCCCACCTCCTGACCCCACCTCCCACCACCCGACCCCTGACATCCCGAATTGGAGCCGTACCCATGGGCAAGATCCTCGTCACCGGGGCGACCGGCCAGGTCGGCGCCGAGGTGCTGGCGCAGCTGCTGGCGGCCGGCGCGGACGTCCGGGCCGGCGCCCGGACCCCGGAGAAGCTGGCACCGCCCGCCCCGGTCGACACCGCGGCGCTCGACCTCACCGACCCGGACACCTACGGCCCGGCCCTGGCCGGGGTCGACAAGGTGTTCCTCTACGCGGTGCCGCAGGGCACGGCCGGCTTCCTCGCCGCGGCGCGGGAGGCCGGCGTGCGGCACGTCGTGGTGCTCTCCTCGCAGACCGTGGTGGACGCCTTCCCGGTACAGAAGCCGATCGTGGAGATGCACCGCGCGGTCGAGGACGCCGTCCTCGCCTCCGGGATCGCGTACACCTTCCTGCGGCCGCACAACTTCGCCACCAACATCCTGATGTGGGGCTGGCCGGAGTCGATCCGGGCCGAGGGGCGGATCCGCTTCCCGTACCCCGAGTCGCACAGCGACGCGATCCACGAGAAGGACATCGCCGCGGTCGCGGTGGCGGCGCTCACCGGCGAGGGCCACGAGAACCGGGCGTACTTCATCAGCGGCCCCCGGTCGATCACCCAGCGCGAGCAGCTCGCCGACCTGGCCGAGGCGCTCGGGCGGCCGCTGGAGTTCGAGGAGCTGACCGACGCCGAGGCGCGCGAGGCCCTGGCCCCGATCGTCCCGATCTGGGTGATGGACGCGGTGGTCGGCTACTGGGCGGGTTCCGACGGCGTCCCGACCGAGGTGTCCGACACGGTGGAGCAGCTCACCGGCCGCCCCGCCCGGACCTTCGCCGAGTGGGCCCGCGACCACGTGGCCGACTTCACCGCCTGACCGGCCACCCTGGCCCGGCACACCGGAATCCGGAACCGCCGCCACGGCGGGCGGGACTCCGGTGGCCGGGCCACCACCGTCCGCGCCGGACGGGTGGGCCGCGCACCTTAGCGGAGCGGGGCGCGCACCCTAGCGTGAGCACGGCGCAGTCATCCGCCATTCGAGGGGGACCGATGAGCGGCCCGGCCATGACCCGAACCCTGCCGACGGACCCCCAGGCTCCGCCGGAGGACGCGCAGTTGCTCGACGCCTCGCACGAGGTGCTGCTCAAGGAGCTGTGCGGCGTGCTGTTCGCCTCGCTGCCGCGCAGCGACCAGCGGCGCAAGGGCGCCCAGTACCTGCGCGGGCTGCTGGGCGCCCACGGACGCAAGTCGATCCGCAACATCGCCACGGTGGTCGGCGGCCCGGCCGCCGAGCAGAGCCTGCACCACTTCATCACCAGCTCCACCTGGGACTGGGGCCCGGTCCGCCAGGCGCTGGCCCAGCACCTCGCCCGGATCGCCCCGCCGCAGGCCTACGTGCTGCGGCCGATGGTCGTCCCCAAGGCCGGCGACCACTCGGTGGGAGTGGACCGCCGCTTCATCCCGGCCCTCGGCCAGGTGCTCAACGCCCAGCAGGCGGTGGGTGTCTGGGCCGCCTCGGAGAGCTTCAGCGGCCCGGTCAACTGGCGCCTGCACCTGCCGCGGACCTGGCTGGAGGACGCGCCGCGGCGCAGCCAGGCGCTGATACCCGACGAGGTCGACGCGGAGAGCCTCGGCGACTGCGCCCTGGAGGCCGTGCTCGGCCTGCCGGCCCGCTGGGGGCTGCCGGTGCGCCCGGTGGTCGCGGACGCCAGGGACGCCGACGGGCTGCGGCTGGTGCGCCGGATGCGGGGCGAGCGGCTGCCGATGCTGGCCCGGATCTCCGGCTCGTTCCCGCTGCGGCCGGTCGCGCCGCTGCCCGGCCACCCGGCCGGTCCGGGGCCCGCCTGCCAACTGCTCACCGCGGCCCGGGAGCTGCGCCGGCCGGTGGTCTGGTCCGACCCGTCCGGCGAGCTGCGCGGCGGGCTGGTCGCGGCCGTCCGGGTGCGTCCGGCCGGGCCGGGGGCCGCCCGCCAGGGCCGGGGCCGGCGCGGCGGCGGGGAGCTGCTGCTGCTCGGGATGGGCGCGGCCGGCGGGCGCTGGCCGGCCGAGCTGTGGCTCACCGACCTGGTGGACCTGCCGGTGGCCGCGCTGGTGCGGCTGGCCCGGCTGTCCGACCGGGTGGACCTGGACTTCACCAGGACCGCCGACCGGGTCGGGGTGCGGGACTTCGCGGGCCGCTCGTTCGGCGGCTGGCACCGGCACATCACCCTGGCCTCGGCGGCGCACGCGGTCGCGGTGCTGGCCCGCGGCGACGACCGGCTGTACTGAGGTGGCGGGGTCGGGCGGTTGTACCGAGGTGGCGGGGTCGGGCGGTTGTACCGAGGTGGCGGGGTCAGGTGGCGGGGCCGGTCCGGTCGGTCCGGTCCGGTCGGTCGCCCGGGCTGCCGGCCGGACCGCCCGACCGGTCGTCCGTCGGGTCGGCCGCCGGGTCCCCGGGGCGGCCGGGGTCGGCGCGGGCGACCCGGTCGAGCAGGGTGCGGCGCACCCGGCTCAGCCTGAGCGCGAGCTGGATCTCGAACGAGCGCTCGGGCTTCAGCCAGTCCGGGCCGAGCAGTTCGCCGATCCGCTCCAGCCGGCGGGCCACCGTGTTGGGGTGGACGTGCAGCCGCTGGGCGGCGTGGGTCGGGCTGTTGCCGGTGTCGAACCAGGCCTGGAGGGTGCGGGTCAGCTCGGTCAGCCGCTGCCGGTCGTAGTCGAGCACCGGGCCGACGGCCGACTCGATGAACCCCTCGACATCGTGGTTGTCGGCCAGCAGGACGCCCACGAAGCCGAGTTCGCGGGCCGAGGCGGCGCGGCCGACCGCGCCCAGCGAGGTCATCGCGTCCAGGCAGCGCAGCGCCTCCTGGTAGCCGTGGAAGACCGAGGTCGGGTCGCTGACCGGCCCGGCCGCGCCGACCGTCACCGGCAGGCCGAGCAGCGGGGTGAGCTCCTCGGCGACCGCGCGGGCGGCCCGGCCCGGGTCGCTGCCGGGCAGCAGCAGCACCGCCCGGCCGTTGTGGACGCGTTTGAGGCCGCTCATCCGGTGGGCGTACAGCCCGGCCCAGGTCGCGGTCCGGCCCTGGGCCTCGCCCTCGGGCCGGGCGACCACCAGGACATGGGCGGCGGACAGGTCGATGCCGAGCCGGCGGGCCCGGACGTCGAGCTGGCGCGGCGGGCGCTGCGGACTGCTCAGCAGTTCGTCGAGCAGCTCGTCGCCGACGTGGCGGACCGGGCCGGCCGAGCGCTGGCCCTCCAGCAGCAGGGCGACCGCGACCGCCTGGGCGACGCTCTGGCAGAACTCCGCGGCCAGGTCCGCCCGGCGGCCGGTCGGCCGGGCGAGCAGGGTGCCCAGGTCGGTGGAGCCGGCCCGGACCGGGGCCGCCCACAGCGGTCCGGCCAGCCGGACCGGGCGGCCGGCCGCGTGGGTGTCGACGGCGGTGGCGACCACGGTCGGCCCGTCGAGCTCGGGCAGTTCGCCGGTCGAGGCGAGCACGGTGCCGTCGCTCGCGTACACCCGCAGGCCGAGGTCGAGCCGCCGGCCGGCGTCGCGGACCAGGGCGTGCGGGTCGCGGCCGGAGAGCGCCAGGTCGACCAGGGCGCGGTGGGCCTCGGCGAGTTCGCCGGCCGGGTCGGCGGCGCCGGCCGGGGCCGTCGCGGGGGAGGTCCGGGCGGTGCGCTCCAGCAGCCGGGCCTTCTCGATCGCCACCCCGGCGAGGTCGCCGAGCGCGGCCATCAGGGAGATCTCGTCGGTGGTGAAGTAGCGCACCGCGCGCTCCGCGACGTACAGGGTGCCGAACGGTCGGGCGCGGTGGCCGAGCGGGACGGCCATCACGGCGCGCAGCCCCTCGGCGCGGACCGCCCCGTCGACCACCGGGCTGCGCCGGATCCGCTCGTCCACGAGGAAGTCCGGGGTCCAGAACGGGCCCGGGTCGGCCGGTACGCCGCCGCCCAGGCCGAAGCCGTCGGGGACGGCCAGGCCGACCCGCAGCGAGCCGCTGGGGCCGTCGGTGGTGCGGATCCGGACCGGGCCGGGGGCGCTGTCGCCGCCGGCCGGTTCGGCGGTGGTGAGGCAGGAGACGTCGGCGCCCAGCAGCAGCCGGGCCCGGCGGGTGATGACCCGCAGCAGGTTGTCCAGCTCGTAGGGCAGGGCCAGGTCGCGGGCGGTGTCGGCGAGCGCGGCCAGTCCGGCCTCACGGCGGCGCCGCTGCTGGGACCGGGAGCGGATGGACAGGCCGAGCTGTTCGATCCGGCAGATCGCCTCCCGCTCGGGGGCGGACTCGCAGCTCCGCCGGGCCTGCTCGACCAGCTCCGCCAGTTGGGCGGCCGGAGCCTCGCTGGCCAGCAGTTCCAGGACGTTGAACGCGATTGAGTCGGCGGACCGTCGCGTCATGACCTTCCCTCCCCCTGGGGTGTGTCGTGTGGATCGGCCCTGGTCCGCGACGCTCCCCCGGCCGTCGGCCGGGAGGTACCCCCGGGGGCACGCGCGCCCCGGCCCGTCGGCCGGGAGGTGCCCCCGTCGCAGCGGCTCCGCCCCCAGCCCGCTGGCCGGGAGGTGCCGCTACCTCCGCCTTGCGGTGCACGCACCCCGACGCCGCGGCCTCGTCCGGGCTGGTCCACAAGACGCGCCCGGACCCCGTGGACGGAAGGAGTGCGTGACGGCCTGCAATCCGGAAGGTATGCGGGGGCGGTTGTTCCCGTCAAGAACAGGTCCTGGCCGTCCGGGCGGGGCTCGTGGTACCACGGTGACGGATCATCAGGATGATTCAGCGGAGCGGAAGTCGGGCCGGTTCCTGATCGCCGGGCCGGGCGGCCGGGCGTCCCTCGACGGCGGCGTGCAGCCGCGACCAGTGGTCGACCAGCAGCGGGACGCTCTGCTCCTCCAGCCGCCGGGCGACCGTGCCGTAGTCGATGCCGAGCCGGCCCAGCCGGTCGAGCACCGCCCGGGCCGCCTCGTACCGGCCGAGCAGGGTGTCGCCCTCCAGCCGGAGCTTGCGGACCGCCTCGTCCAGCACCGGTCCGGTCATGGCGTGCGCGGTGCCCCAGGAGACCAGCCCGGCCACGTACCGGGCCTGGGCGGCGGCCCCGCCGAGTGCCGAGTCGGTCCACAGCAGCCGCTGCGGGCGGGCCCCGGAGGCGCGCAGGGTGCGCCAGCGGCCGTCGCCGAGCCGCTCCTCGTACGCCCGGTACATCAGCCGGGCCGCCGCCTGGGCGGTGAGGCCGCGCAGCGCGGCGGCGTCCGGGCCGGCGATCGCGGCCAGCCGCCGGTCGATCTCGCGGTCCACCCGGCCGACCGGGAGCGAGGCCACCGAGGCGATCGCGGCCAGCGGGAGGCCGGCCGCGAGTGCCTGCTCCAGTCCGTCGAAGTAGGCGTCCACCACCTGCCCGTAGCGCCGAACCGAGTAGAGCCCGGTGGCGTGCACGCCGAGTCCGCGGCCGACGCAGTCGCGGATCGCGGTGAGGCCGGCGGCGGTGGCCGGGATCTTGACCAGCAGGTTGGGCCGGTCCACGGCGCGGGCCAGTTCGACGGCCTCCGCGACGGTGGCGGCGGCGTCGTGCGCCAGCCGGGGGTCCAGGTCGGCCGAGACCAGGCCGTCGTGGCCGTGGGTGGCGCGGTGGACGCCGCGGAACTCCTCGCAGACCAGCCGCAGGTCGTGCACGGTGGCGGCCCAGACCGAGCCCTCCGGGGAGACGTGGTGCTCCGCCAGCCGGGCCAACTGCTCGGCGTAGACGGGGTCGTGCCGCATCGGTCCGGTCAGCAGGGCGGGGTTGGTGGTGGCGCCGCGCAGACCGGTGCGGTCGATCAGCCGGCCGAGCAGGCCCGAGGTGACCAGGCCGCGGTCGATCCCGTCCAGCCAGGGCGAGACGCCCTCGGCGATCAGCGGCCGCAGGTCTCCGGTTCGGGGTTCTGCGGCCGGCGGTTTCTTCACTGCGGGATCACTGCTCCTCGGCTCTGCGACGGACCGAAAACGGTGCCGTGGCCGAGGATAGGCAGCAATTCGTGCCCGGAAAAGTGAGCGCCCCGGTCAATGTCAGGTCGGCCGCGGGTCAATGCCGGACCGGGCGGGGGTCAATGCCGGGCACGGTCAATGCGGGGCGTCCGGAGAAGTGACCGCCGGGTATTTGATGGAGTGCGGCCCCACCTGACGTAGTGCCGGGAACTCCGTTGGCCGGTCGGCCGTCCACGGTCAACGATCAGTGGAACGCGCCCACGTCACCGAGGAGTTCACCGCCGTGACCACCATTGCCGTCATCTATTGGTCCTCCACCGGAAATGTCGCCAGGCTGGCCGGGGCGGCGGCCGACGCCGCCGGGAAGGCGGGCGCCGAGGTGCGGCTGCGCCGGATCGCCGACCTCGCGGACGACACCTACGTGCCGGGCACCGAGGAGGCCGCGCGGGAGCTGCGGGACCGCACCGCGGACGTCCCGGTGGCCACGCTCGACGACCTGGCCTGGGCGGACGGCATCCTGATCGGCACCCCGGTCAGGTTCGGCCTGCCGGCCGCGCCGGTGCTGCGGTTCGTCGACGCGACGGCGCCGCTGTCGATCCCCGGCGGGCTGGCGGACAAGGCGGTGTCCGCCTTCACCTCGGGCTCCGCGCCGCACGGCGGCCACGAGACGGCGATCCTGGCGCTGCACAACGCCTTCTGCCACTGGGGTTCGCTGATCCTGGCCACCGGCTCCACCGACCCGGTGCTGTTCCGCCCGGAGAACGGCAATCCGTACGGGGCCAGCGCGGTGTCCCGGAACGTGCCGGGCCAGGTGCACGAGGAGAACATCGCCGCCGTGGAGTTCCAGGCCCGCCGGGTGGTCCGGGTGGCCGCACTGCTCGGCGGCCTCGCCGACCAGTAGGGCCCCGCCGGGCCGGGAGGGAGACGTCAGTGGACCACCTGCTCCTGGGACAGCTCGCCGACCGCCCCGCCGGGCAGCAGCCGGACTGGCCCGATCCGTTCGAACTCGCCGCCGCCAAGAAGGAACTGGCCGACCGTCCGCCGCTGGTCGCGGCCGCCGACGTGCACCGGCTTCGCGCCCTGCTCGGCCGGGTCGCGCGGGGGGAGGCGCACGTCCTCCAGGCCGGCGACTGCGCCGAGGACCCGCAGGAGTGCACCGCCGGCGACACCGCTCGCAGGGCCGCGCTGCTCGACCTGCTGGCCGGGCGGCTGAAGCTCACCACCCACCGCCCGGTGCTCCGGATCGGCCGGATCGCCGGCCAGTTCGCCAAGCCCCGCTCCAGCCCCACCGAGCTCTGCGACGGTGTCGAACTCCCGGTCTACCGGGGGCATCTGGTGAACGGACCGGAGCCCGACCCGGTCCGCCGCACCCCCGATCCGCGCCGGCTGGCGGTGGGCTACGAGGCGTCCCGCCGGGTGCTGGACCACCTGTCCCGGCTCGCCCCCGGCGACCCGTCCGTCGCCTGCCCGCCGGTGTGGGCCAGCCACGAGGCGCTGCTGCTGGACTACGAGCTGCCGCTGCTGCGCCGGGACGCGCGGGGCCGGCCGCTGCTGGCCTCCACGCACTTCCCGTGGATCGGCGAGCGGACCCGGGACCCGGACGGCGCGCACGTCGCCCTGCTGGCCTCGGTGGTCAACCCGGTCGGCTGCAAGATCGGTCCGACCACCACCCCGACGGAACTGCTGCGGCTGTGCGCCCTGCTCGACCCCGGCCGGGAGCCCGGCCGGCTCACCCTGATCGCCCGGCTCGGCGCGGACCGTGCCGCCGAGGTCCTCCCGGGCCTGGTCAGGGCGGTGCACGCGGCCGGCCACCCGGTGGTCTGGCTCAGCGACCCGATGCACGGCAACACCGTCGCCGGGCCGGACGGGCTGAAGACCCGGCTGGTGCCGGACCTGGTCCGGGAGGTCGAGGCGTTCCAGCGGGCGGTCCGGGCCGAAGGCGCCGCCGCCGGGGGCCTGCACCTGGAGACCACCCCCGACGAGGTGACCGAGTGCGCCGACGACGCGGCCGGGCTGGCCCGGGTCGGTGACAAGTACACGAGTCTGTGCGACCCGAGGCTCAACCCGGAGCAGGCGCTCGCGGTGGTGTCCGCCTGGCGCGGCTGAGCGCCGGGCGCCCGGCGGGCCGGGGCACGCACGCCCGGCACGCGCGGTACGCCCGGCGGGCGCCGCCCGCCCCGTACTCCCCGCACCGCCCGTACTCCCCGCACCGCCCGTACTCCCCGCACCGCCTGCTCCACCCCGTTCCGAGCCGTGCACCACCCCCAACCCACCCGCGGCCCGAGCTGTTGGTCCGCGTCCCCCAGGGAGGTCCGCACATGAGAAACAAGGTGACACTGGTCACCGGCGCGGCGGGCGGCATCGGCGCCGCCGTGGTCCGGCTGCTGGCCGTTCGCGGCGCGCTGGTCGCGGCCGTGGACCGGGACGCCGACCGCCTCGCCGAACTCACCGGCAAGCTGGCCGCCGAGGGCCTCACGGTGGCCGCCGTCCCCGCCGACGTCACCGACAGCGCCTCCGTCGAGGCCGCCGTCGACACCGCCGAGCGCGAGCTCGGCCCGATCGACCACCTGGTCAACAACGCCGGTGTGCTGCGGATGGGCGAGGTCCGCGACCTCACCGACGAGGACTGGCGGACCACCTTCGCGATCAACGCGGAGGGCGTGTTCCGGGTGTCCCGGGCGGTGGTCCACCGCATGATCCCGCGCCGGCGGGGCGCGATCGTCACGGTCGCCTCCAACGCGGGCCTCACCCCGCGCGCCGAGATGGCCGCCTACGCGGCCTCCAAGGCGGCGGCCACCCACTTCACCAAGAGCCTCGGCCTGGAGGTCGCCCGCTACGGGATCCGCTGCAACGTGGTCGCGCCCGGCTCGACCGACACCCCGATGCTCAGCGCGATGTGGGCCGAGGGCGTCGACGGCCGGGCCGCCACCGTGGCCGGGGCGCCGTCGGCGTTCAAGGTCGGCATCCCGCTCGGCAAGCTGGCCCGGCCCGAGGACGTCGCGTACGCCGTCGCCTTCCTGCTCTCCGACGAGGCGGGCCACATCACCCTGCACGACCTCACGGTGGACGGGGGTGCCGGGCTCGGTGCGTGACGCGACCCCTTCCCCGCTGGACCGGGTGCTGGCCGCCCGGCCGCCCGCGTTCGCGCTGCTGCACCGGCCCGAGGCCACCGGTCCGGGGGTGGTCGAGCTGCTGATCGGCGAGGTGTCGGCGCCGGCCACGCTGGCCGACCTGCCGCTGGCCGACCTGCCACCGGTCCACCTGCCGACGGCGGACCCGCCCTCCGGTCTCCCGCGGCCCGGTGGCGAGCGGCCCGACACCGTACGGCCCGGTGGCGAGCGGCACGAACTGCTCGCCCTGGTCCCCTACCGGCAGATCGCCGAGCGCGGCTTCGAGGCCCCGGACGACGGCACCCCGCTGCTCGCGCTGAGCGTCACCGAGCAGTGCGAGCTGCCGCTCGCCGAACTGCTCGACCGCCTCCCCGACGGCGCGGTCGACCTGACCGGCGGCGCCTTCGACATCGGCGACGAGGACTACGCGCAGACCGTCCGCCGGGTGCTCGCCGAGGAGATCGGGGAGGGCACGGGCGCCAACTTCGTGCTCCGGCGCTCCTTCGTCGCCGCCGTCGGCGGGGACACCACCGCCGCCGCGCTCACCCTGTTCCGCCGGCTGCTCCAACGGGAGACCGGCGCGTACTGGACCTTCCTGGTGCACACCGGGGAACGGACCCTGGTCGGCGCGACGCCCGAGCGGCACATCAGCGTGCACGGCGGGCGGGCGGTGATGAACCCGATCAGCGGCACCTACCGCTACCCGGAGCAGGGCCCGGAACTGGCCGGGGTGCTGGAGTTCCTGGCGGACCGCAAGGAGACCGACGAGCTCTGCATGGTGCTCGACGAGGAACTCAAGATGATGGCCCGGATCTGCCCGGGCGGCGGCCGGGTGGTCGGCCCCTACCTCAAGGAGATGGCCCGGCTCGCGCACACCGAGTACTTCATCGAGGGCCGGACCCACCGGGACCCGCGCGAGGTGCTGCGCGAGACGCTGTTCGCGCCCACGGTCACCGGCAGCCCACTGGAGTCCGCCGCCCGGGTGATCGCCAAGTACGAGCCCGGGGGGCGGGGTTACTACAGCGGCGTGGCCGCGCTGATCGGCCGGGACGCGGCCGGCGGGCGCTCCCTGGACTCCGGGATCCTGATCCGCACCGCCGACATCGACCCGGCCACCGGCCGGCTGGGGATCGGGGTGGGGGCGACGCTGGTGCGGCACTCGGACCCGCGCTCCGAGGTGGCCGAGACGGGTGCCAAGGCGGCCGGGCTGCTCGCCGCGAGCGGGGCCGGGCCGGCCGGGCCGTTCACCCCGGCGGACGGCCGCCGGGGCGGGTTCGCCGCGCACCCCGAGGTGCGGGCGGCCCTGGCCGGGCGCAACCGGGACCTGTCCGGTTTCTGGCTCGCCGAGGTGTCCGGACGGGCCCGGCCGCGCCCCGAACTGGCCGGTCTGCGGGTGCTGGTGGTGGACGCCGAGGACACCTTCACCGCGATGATCGGGCACCAGCTGCGCGCACTGGGTGTGGAGGTGGCGGTACGGCGGTTCGACGAGCCGTACTCGTGGGAGGGGGTCGACCTGGTGGTGCTCGGGCCCGGCCCCGGCGACCCGCGCGACACCTCCCATCCGAAGATCGCCCATCTCCGCTCGGCGGCACGGGAGTTGCTGGCCGCGCGACGGCCGTTCCTGGCGGTCTGCCTGAGTCACCAGGTGCTGTCCGCCGAGCTGGGTCTGCCGCTGGTCCGCCGTGCGGTGCCCAATCAGGGGGTGCAGCGCCCGGTCGACCTGTTCGGCGCCGCCGAGCGGGTCGGCTTCTACAACACCTTCGCCGCGGTGTGGGACGCCTGCCCGGGTGGGCCGGGGGAGTTCGAGGCGCCCGGCGGCGGCACGGTCCGGGTCGCGGGGGACGCCGCGACCGGTGAGGTGCACGCGTTGCGCGGGCCGGGCTTCGCCTCGGTGCAGTTCCACGCCGAGTCGGTGCTCACCCTCGGCGGGGTACGGATCACCGGCGATCTGATCGCTCACGCGCTCGGATTGCCGGACCCCGTTCGAATGACTCCCGGGGCTCCCGAATTCTCCTGACGGGTTGTACACGTCCCACAACCGTTCCATCCGAAACAGCATTACCGGAGCCGGAAAAGCCCGACCCGAACCACCCGACCGGCGAACCACCGACCGGCGAACCACCGACCGGCGAACCACCGGAACGCCTGAAGACCTGAAGACCTGAAGACCTGAAGACCTGAAGACCGGAACCCGACAAGAGGAGATCACCGTGCTGGACGACGCCATGGTGGACGCGTACCTCGCCCGGATCGGCGCCGAGCGGCCCGAGCGGCCCGACCTCGCCGCGCTCACCCGCCTCCAGGAACGGCAAGTGCTGTCCGTGCCGTTCGAGAACCTCGGCTACCACCTCGACGAGCCCATCCACATGGACGAGCAGGTCCTCGACAAGATCGTCCGCCAGCGCCGCGGCGGCGGCTGCTACGAGGTCAACCCGGCCCTCTCGTTCCTGCTCACCGCCCTCGGCTACCAGGTGGAGATCCTGCCCGGCCGGGTCCACCGCCCCGGCGGCACCCTCGGCGCGGCCCTGTGCCACCTCGCCCTGCGGGTGACCGTCGACGGCGAGCAGTGGCTGGTCGACACCGGCTTCGGCCGCAACAGCCGGCACCCGCTGCGGCTGTCCTCGCGCGAGGTCCAGCAGGACCCGGACGGCGAGTACCGGCTGGCCGACGTCGAGGGCGGCGGCTTCGACGTGTTCCTCAACGGCAAGCCGCTGTACCGGCTGGAGGACCGCCCGGTGCGGATCGAGGACTTCCGCCCGACCCTCTGGTGGTACCGCACCGCGCCCGAGTCCCCGTTCATGCAGGACGTGTTCTGCTCGCTGCGGACCGAGGACGGCCGGATCACCCTCAAGGGCAACCAGCTCTCCACGGTGTCCGGCGGCGAGCGCGGCACCCAGGAGTTCGGCACCGACGCCGCCGTCCTGGAGGCGTACAAGACCTACTTCGGGTTCAGCCTCGACCGGCTGCCCGACCAGCCGGCCGGCGGGGTCACCGCCGCCGTCCAGACGGGATGAGCCCCGACATGACCACCACCGGACCCCGGCCGGACGCCGGCCTCCCGCCCACCGGCCCCGGCGCGGACGCCGGCCTCCCGCCCACCGACCCGGCCCGGCTGCCCCTGGTCTTCGCCGAGGCGTTCAACGCCGGCGACGCGCAGGCCGTGGAGCGGCTGTTCGAGCCCGGCGCGGTCTTCGTCAACGCGCCCGGCGACGTGGTGACCGGCGACGACCGGCGCGCCGCCACCGGCCGGTTCCTCGCCCTCGGCCTGCCGATCCGGATCGAGGTCCGGCAGTGCTACGTGGCCGGCGACCTCGCGCTGCTGATCGGGGACTACCTGATCGAGGGCGAGGGCCCGGACGGCCCGCTCCGCGACGAGGGCACGGCCACCGACGTCGCCCGGCGCGGCGCGGACGGCCGCTGGCGCTACGCGATCGACAACCCGCCCGGCACCGCCCGCTGACCCGAGGAAGGACCGCTGTGCCTGCTGCAGCCAACCCCGCCGCCGACCCGCTGCTGGACCTGCCGTTCGACGCCGTGCCGGACCCCGACGAGTACCTGCGCGCCGCGATGCGCTGGCACTTCTCGCCGGAGACCGGCTCGCCGTTCTGGCTGGCCCGGGCCGCGGGCCTCGGCTTCGACCCGCTCACCGAGGTCCGCACCCACGCCGACCTCGCCAAGTTCCCCAACCTCGCCGGCGAACTGCGCACCGCCCGGGTCGAGGACCTGGTCCCGCGCGGCTACGGCGACCGTCCCGAGGTGGTCGGCGTCTACGAGAGCGGCGGCACCACCGGCGCGCCCAAGCGGATCGTGCTGCTGCGCGACTGGCTGGACCGCCTGCTCGGCTGGTCCAGCGCCCAGCTCGACGGCCACGGCGTGCCGCAGGGCGTCAACTGGCTGGTGGTCGCCCCCACCGGCCCGCACATGGTCGGCGACGTGATCAAGGCCCAGACCGCCTACCGCGGCGGCCTGGCCTTCACCGTGGACCTCGACCCGCGCTGGGTGAAGCGGCTGATCTCCGACGGCAAGGCCGCCGAGGCCGGCGCGTACGCCGAGCACATCGTCGACCAGGTCGCGTACCTGCTGGAGACCCAGGACATCGGCGTGCTGATGTGCACCCCGCCGGTGCTGGAGCGGATCGCCCGCCGCGAGGGCCTCGCGAAGCTGGTCGGCGAGAAGATCCGGGCGATCAACTGGGTCGGCACCCAGATGGACCCGGACACCCGCCACCTCTACCGCACCGAGGTCTTCCCGGACGCCGTGCTCTACAGCGGCTACGGCTCGACCATGATCCTCGGCAACGCCAGCGAGCGGCACGGGCTGACCGACGACGACCCCTGCGTCTACGACCCCTACTCGCCGTACATGAGCTTCGGCGTGATCGACCCGGAGACCGGGCGGACGGTGGAGTACGGCGAGCGCGGGCAGGTGGTCATGCACCACGTGTCCAAGAGCCTGCTGATGCCCAACAACCTGGAGCGCGACCACGGCACCCGGATCGCGGCGCTGCCCGGACACCTCGGCGACGCGGTGGCGGACATCGCCCCGGTCCAGGAGTTCGACAACGAGACCGTGATCGAGGGGGTGTACTGATGACGGACCCCACCGCGCCCGCCCTGCCGCAGCAGCCGCCCCTGCTCCAGCTGGACGCGCTCGGCCCCGGCGAACCGTTCCGGGCCCGGCGCCGCACCGAGGTGAACGAGGTCACCGGCGCGCCGTTCGCCGAACTCAGCCTCGTCCCCAAGCTGTTCGTCACCCGGGCGATGCGCGCCCTGCACGCGGCCGAGTCGCTGCCGGCCGAGGAGCGCTTCGCCGCGCTGGCCCGGGCCGGCCGGATCTTCACCTCGGAAACCATCGACGGCCTGGACTTCCCGTCCTACGAGCGCGCCGTCGCCCGGGTCTCCGGGGTGCCGATCACGGTCGTCCGGGACGCCACCCGGGCCATCGCCGACTCGGCCGAGAAGGCCGGCTGGTCCGCCCACCGGGCCCGGCCGGCCGGCGCGGTGAGCGACTGGCGGGACGGCGCGACCCTCGACGGCAGCGCCGTCTGGACCCGGCGCGGCGAGGTCTTCGCCGTCCACGCGGCGGGCAACCACCCCGGCCCGCACGGACTCTGGCTGGAGGCGCTGGCGCTCGGCTACCGGGTCGCCGTCCGCCCCTCCCGCCGCGAACCGCTCACCCCGCACCGGCTGGTCACCGCGCTGCGGCTGGCCGGCTTCGCCGCCGACCAGGTGATGCTGCTGCCCACCGACCACGAGGCCGCGGACGAGATCCTGGCCGGCGCCGACCTGGGCATGGTCTACGGCGGCGACGAGGTGGTCCGCAAGTACGCGGGCAGCACCGTGCTGCCGCAGGGCCCCGGCCGGTCCAAGATCCTGGTCACCCGGGACACCGACTGGCGCGAGCACCTGGACACGATCGTCGACTCGATCGCCCACCAGGGCGGCGTGGCCTGCATCAACGCCACCGCCGTCCTGGTCGAGGGCGACCCGGCACCGCTGGCCCGGGCGATCGCGGAGCGGCTGGCCGGGATCCCGAGCCTGCCGCCGGAGGACGAGAAGGCGGTGCTCTCGGTCCAGCCGGTGGCCGAGGCCCGGGCGATCGAGGCCTACCTGCTGCGCCGGGCGGCCGGCACCAGGGCCTGGCTCGGCGGGGACGGCGTGGTGGCCGAACTCGGCGACGGCAGCGCGGTGCTGCGCCCGGCCGTGCACCAGCTGGACCGGCCGGACGCCGACCAGACCGGCGTCGAACTCGCCTTCCCCTGCGTCTGGGTGGCGCCGTGGACACCGGAGGCCGGGGTGGCGCCGCTGCGGAACTCGCTGGTGCTGACCGCGCTCACCGGGGACGACGCGCTGTTCGACCGGCTGCTCCGGGAGCCGAGCATCAGCAACGTCTACCGGGGCGACCACCCGACGTACTGGATCCGGCCCGGGGTGCCGCACGACGGCTACCTGGGGGAGTTCCTGATGCGGACCAAGACCGTCATCCGGGGCTGAGCCGCAAGGACGGTGACGGGCCCCGCGGGCCGGTACCCGCGGGGCCCCGTCGTGTCCGCTCAGTCGCGCAGCGCCCGGTCGACCAGGGCGCCGGCCATGCCGGTGTACCCGGCCGGGTCGCACAGCCCGGCGATCTCCTCGGAGGTGAAGTGCCCCTCCAGTCCGTCCTGTTCGGCCAGGACCTCGGCCAGCGGCCGGCCCTCCCGGTCGGCGGTCAGCGAGGCCTCGGTGAGCAGTTGCCGGGCCACCGCCTTGCCGAGCTTCGGCGCCAGCCGGGCGGCGATCCGCTCGGAGACCAGCTGTCCGCCGGTGAGCCCCAGATTGGCCCGCATCCGCTCCGGCCGGACCAGCAGCCCCTGGGCCAGCTCCACCGAGGTGTGCGCGGCGCCGCCGGCCAGCCGCAGGCACTCGCGCAGCAGCAGCCACTCGGCGTGCCAGGCGCCGCCCGAGCGCTCGTCCTCGGTGACCAGGCACTGGGTCAGTCCGGCGGCGAGCACCGGGACCTGGAGGGCGGCGCTGCGCAGCAGGGTGGCGAGCACCGGGTTGCGCTTGTGCGGCATCGCGGAGGAGGCGCCGCGGCCGGCCGCCGCGGGTTCGACCACCTCGCCGACCTCGGTGCGGGTCAGCGACTGCACGTCCACCGCGATCTTGCCGAGCGCGCCGGCGGTGAAGGCCAGCGCGGCGGCCAGGTCGGCCATCGGGGTGCGCAGCGCGTGCCAGGGCAGCGCCGGGCGGGCGAGTCCGGTCTCGGCGGCGAAGGCGTCCAGCAGCCGGTCCAAGTAGGCGCCGGCGTCGACCTCCGGGTCGGGGCCGTCCAGCCGGGCGTACTCGAGGTAGCCGGCCAGGGTGCCGGCGGCGCCGCCCAGGGCGACCGGCAGCCCGTCCGCCAGCACGGCGGCGAGCCGGCGGTCGGCGTCCAGCACCAGTCGGCGCCAGCCGGCCGCCTTGAGGCCGAAGGTGGTGGGTACCGCGTGCAGGGCGAGGGTGCGTCCGGCGAGCACGGTGTCCCGGTGTTCGGCGGCGAGGCCGGCGAGCGCGCGGGCGGTGCGGCCGAGGTCGGCGCGGATCAGGGTCAGGGTCCGGGCGGCGACCAGCATGGCGCCGGTGTCCAGGATGTCCTGGCTGGTCGAGCCGCGGTGCACGTACTCGGCGGCGGACGGGTCCTCGGCGGCCACCGCCAGGGTCAGGGCCTGGACCAGGCCGACCACCGGATTGGCGGTCTCGCGGCAGGCGAGGGCCAGCGCCCGGACGTCGAACAGCTCGGTCCGGGCGGCCCGGGTGATCGCGGCGGCCGCGGCGGGCGGCACCGTGCCCAGGGCGGCCTGGGCACGGGCGAGGGCCGCTTCGGCGTCCAGCATGGCCTGGAGCCAGGCGCGGTCGGTGACGGCCGCCTCGGCCGGGGTGCCGGCCCGGACGGGGGAGAGCAGGCCGGTGTCGGGCTCCGCCGGGGCCGGCGGGCTGGGGTGTGCGGTCATACGACGACGCCTCTCGGTCGGGACCCTGCCGGCTCTGCCGGCCCGTCGGACTCTACGGAGCGGTCGGTCGAGGTCGGCGCGGTGGCCCCGGTCGAGGTCGGCACGGTGGCCCCGGTCGCGGCCGGGGCGGCGGTCGGCCACTCGGGGGCCGGGGAGAGCGCCAGCACCGCCCGGGCGATGGCGTCGGAGTCGCCGAGGGTCACCGAGTCGACGCCGGGCCGGATGCCCGCCGCGGTGACCCAGTGCACCGACTCGGTCGGCACCCCGTACGCGAAGCGGCGCGGGTGCGCCCGGCCGCGGGCGTCCAGCAGCCGGTAGGGCCGCTCGGTGACGGCGAGGCCGCCGGTGGGGTAGCCCGTTCCGGCGGGTCCGGGGATCCGGTAGGTGGCGCACTGCTCGGTGTCCAGCAGGTGCCGCAGCAGGGGGTCGTCGGTGCGCCGCAGGTCGGGTTCCGGCAGCCGGGCCTCGACCAGGACGGTGGCCCGGACCGGCGGGCCCGGGACGGCGGTGGAGTGCGCGGCGAAGGCGGGGTCGACGGGGTCGATCCGGATCTCGGTGCCGGGGCCGAGGAGTTCCACCACCCCGGCCTCGATCAGCGCGATCAGCTGCTCGATCCGCTCCACCGGCGGTCCGATGGAGAGGAAGGCGTTCAGCGGGGTGTACCAGCCGTCGAGGTCGTCCCGATAGGAGTCGCCCGCGATGCCGCTGTGGTCGACCGCCATCCGGATCTCGTTGCGCAGGTCGCGCAGGACGTCCAGGGCGGCCTTGAGCGGGCCGCTGAGGTTCCCGGCCCTGGCCTCGGCGACGTCCTGGCGCAGATGGTCCAGCAGCCAGTCGCGGAAGTCCGCGCGGTCGGTGAACTCCCGTCCGGCGTAGGGGCGGGAGAGCCGGTCCCAGCTCCAGCGGTCGGCCTCGGGGACGCCGTGGTCGTCGAGGACGGCGGCCGGGTCGTCGGCGGTCAGGTAGCGGTCGGTGAACGCCTCGCGCTCGGCGCCGCGGGCCCGGGCGGCGAGCAGCGCGCCGTAGTAGACGGCCTCCACCTCGCGGGAGACCAGCGGCCAGAGGTCGGTGGCGAACCGCACCGGCCCACCGCGGCGGGTGCGTTCCCGCAGCTCGGCGACCACCTCGGTGGTGAGCAGCCGGGGCAGGTGGCGCCCGTACGCGCCCTTCTCGTTCTCGCCGCGCGCGTGGTACGGGATGCCGCGCCGGGAGGTGGCGTACAGCCGGGGTTCGGCGCCGGAGGGCCGGTACACCAGGCCGCCGTCCGCCGGTTCGAACCGGCCGCCGCGGCCGAGGGTGAACAGGGCCATGTGGTCGAAGAAGTTGAGGCCGAGGCCGCGCAGCAGGACGGTCTGGCCCGGGCGCGCGGTGACGTGCACGTCGGCGGGGTTGGCGGGGGTGACGTAGTCGAGGTGGTGGATCCTGGCCAGGCTGGCGGTGCGGGCCTCGCGCGGGGTGGGCCGGGCGGGGAGGTGGCCCTGGGCGAGCACGATGGCGTCCAGCCGGTTGAGCCGGGTGCCGTCCTCCAGCCGGACGCCCTGGGGGCCGCCGGGGAAGCCGTGCGCGTCGGCCATCGCGACCGCCCGGGAGCGGTGCACCCGGACGGTGACGGTCGGCGGGGCGGCGGCGACCACGGCGCGGAAGGCGGCGTGCAGGTAGTGGCCGTAGAAGGCTCGGGTCGGGTAGGTGTTCGGCCCGAGGGCGGCGGCCTCGGCCAGCGCCGCCCCGTCGGGGCCGTCCGGTTGCCGGCCGGCGCCGTCCGGCGCGTGCGCGGGCGGTTCGTGGCGGCCGGGTTCGTGCCCGGCCGGGCCGAGCCCGCGGTCCGGCGCCCGGTCGGGACTGCCCCCGGGGGCAAGCGACTTCGCCCATTCGTACAGGCTGGGGCCGGGTTCGACGGGGCCGTCGATCCGGACGCTGTCGTCGGTGTACACGGTGATCTGGGAGGCCACCGTGTTCATCAGGAGGTGGCGGGACTGGTCGGTGCGCCAGACCCGGCCCGCGCCGGGGGGTGCCGGGTCGACCACGTGCACGGTGACGGTGGCCCCGGAGGGGCTGGACCGTTCGTTCGCGCAGAGTCGTTCCAGCACCGAAAGGCCGCGCGGACCGGCGCCGATGACACAGACCTGGAGGTGACTGTCGATCATGCCCACGGCTCGAAATCGTAGTTGTGATCATCCGATGATGAAAAGGTCTTGGCGCCGTGCATCCAGGCCACCCGCTCGTGCAACTCGCCCTCGGAGAGGGCGCCGAGCAGCCGGTTCCTGACCCGCGCCGCCTCGCCCGCCGGGTGCCAGAGCCGGATCGACTCCCGGGCGGCACGCTGCACCGCCGCCGTCCGCGCCTGTCGTTCGGTGGCGAACCGGGCCAGTGTGCCGGTGACTTCAGTGGTCTCGACCATCAACTCGCCCAGCAGCACGGCATCCTCCAGCGCCTGACAGGCGCCCTGGGCCGCGTAGTGCAGCATCGGATGGGCGGCGTCGCCGAGCAGCACCACCCGTCCGTCCGTCCACCGGCGCACCGGGTCCCGGTCCACCAGCACCCAGGAGCGCCAGCCCTCGCCGAGCGCCAGCAGCCGCCGGGCGTTCGGCGCGGTCAGACCGGCCAGCTGCTCCGCGACCACCTCCTCGGTGACCGGGACGTTGGCGAGCGCCTCGGTGGCGCCGTTGTCCCGGGAGGCGGCCAGGTTGAGGAACGCCCCGCCGGCGATCGGGTAGTGGACGAAGTGGCAGTGCGGGCCGGTCCACCAGGTCACCGAGGTGGTCAGTCGCAGCTCCTCGGGGACCAGCTCCATCGGGATCACCGCCCGGTAGACGGTGATTCCGGAGATCCGGGGCTCGCCGTCGCCGACCAGCCGGGCGCGGACCGCCGAGTGGATGCCGTCCGCCCCCACCAGCACGTCGCCGCGGACCGCGCCGCCGTCCGCCAGCAGCGCGGTGGCACCGTCGGCGTCCTGCCGGTAGCCGGTGACGGCGGTCGCGGCGCGCAGCTCGATCCGGGGCTCGTCCCGGCAGGCGCGCAGCAGCAGCCCGTGCAGCTCGGCCCGGTGCACCACCACGTACGGGTTGCCGAACCGCTGCCGGTAGCGCTCGGTGAGGGTCAGGCTGGTGACGTGCTCGCCGGTGACCCCGTCCATGAAGCGCAGTTCGGCCATGTGCACCCCGGCCGCCCGGACGGCGTCGCCGAGGCCGAGCCGCTCCAGCGCGAGGATGCCGTTCGGCGCGATCTGGATGCCCGCCCCGATCTCGGCGAACTCCGGCGCCCGCTCCAGCACCACCGCCCGGTGGCCGGCCCGGGCGAGGGCCAGCGCGGCGGCCAGCCCGCCGATCCCGCCGCCCGCCACCAGGACGGTGACCGGTGCGCCGTGGCGCGCCGTCACCGGACCGGCCCGTCGTCCTCGGCGGCCGCCAGCCGGCGGGCCAGCTCCAGCCGCTTGATCTTGGTGGTGGCGGTGGCCGGGAGCTCGCCCAGCCGCCACTGCACCGGATCGGCCATCGGCGGCAGGCCCGCGGCGGCGGCGCGCCAGGCGGCCGGTTCGACCGGCAGGTCGTCCTTGGTGCAGATCACCGGCACCGCCCGGCCGTCCGCGCCGGGGACGATCACCACCTCGGCGAGCTGGGGGAGGCGGGCGAACAGCGCGTCCTCGGCGGCCAGGGTGGAGCCGAAGCCCTCGATCAGGTCGACCTCGCGGTCCAGCAGGTGCACGCAGCCCCAGCGGGTGCGGTAGCCGACGTCGCCCATCCGCCACCAGCCGTCCTCGACCTGCCGGTCGTACCGGGCCTGCTCGCCGAGGTAGGTGACGATCCGGCCGTCGCTGCGGACCTCGATGTAGCCGGGGTTGTCCGCCGACGGCGGCCGACCGTCGCGGCTCACCACCCGGACGTCGGTGAAGCCGGGGAAGGGCATGCCCACGCAGCGGCCGTCCGCGTCCGCGCCGCGCCGCCGGGAGAACGAGCGCACCACGGCCGGGCCGACCTCGCTCTGCCCGTACAGCTGGCCGAAGACCGGCGCGGTGCGGGCGGAGGCGTCGAGCATGGTCCGCACGGTGCGGGGGTGGATCGCGTCGAAGGTGGAGGAGAACAGCTTGACGTTGGCCAGCGGGCGGCGCGGGTCCTCGGCGAGTTCCTCCCACTCCATGAAGGAGTTGGGGTGGGCCTCCAGGATCCCGGGGCGCAGCCGGGCGAACAGCTCGGCCACGTGCCCGGCCTCCGAGTGGGCCAGCACCAGGATCGGGAAGCCGCGGAACAGCGAGATCGCCAGCGCGGTGATCAGCCGGGAGTGGACGAAGGAGACGTGGATGGCGATGGTCTCCCGGCCCGGGACCACCGGGCGCAGCACGAGCGCCTGCGGGCGGTAGCGGGCCTCCAGGGTGCGGCCGGTGTGCACGGCCAGCTTGGGCGTGCCGGTGGTGCCGGAGGTGTGGGTGATCAGCGTCGGGCGGTCCGGCGGCGCGGTGACCGGCGCGACCCGGGGCGAGCCGGCCAGTGCGGCGAGCTCGACCGCGCCGGGGTGGCTGCCGGAGGCCAGCAGGACGGTGGCTGCCAGGTCGAAGACCTCGGCCGGCAGCTCCTTGGCGAGCTTGACCGCGTCGGTGACCAGGAACGGTTCGTCGGTGCGGCGGACCAGCTCGGCGACGGTCTCCCCGTCCAGCTGGGGCGAGAGCAGCACCGGGACGGCGCCGATCCGGGCCGTGGCGCAGGCGAGCAGGGTGATGTCGAAGCTGTTCGACTTGTGGACCACCACCCGGCGGCCCGGCCGGACCCCGGCCGCCCACAGCCGGGAGGCGTGGTCGTCGACCAGGTCGGCGAGCTCGGCGACGGTGGACCGCCGGCCCAGCTCGGGGGCGATGTCGAGGTCGTGGTCGAGGATCACCACGTTCGCGCCGTTCCGGACGGCGGCCCGCTCGAAGAGCGTGCCCAGTCGGATTCCCCGGTTGGCAATGCGCTGAAGGAGCACCGTTCCGCCCTCTCGTGGGATTAGGGTCGCTGTGCTTTCAGGGGTGTCGTCCCGGGGATGTGCCACCGGGATCTCGTGCCAGGAGCCTTTTCCGGATGTCTTTCAGGGGGGGTGGTTCAGCTTTCCTTCTCGACGACCCGCTTGATCCGCTCCAGGGTCACCCCGAGGTCGGCGGCGACCTTGTCGCCCCACTCGGCGAAGAAGCGGCGCTTCGCGTCCTCGTCCATCCCGGCGGTGATGCCCCGGATCCCCTCGGTGGCGGAGCCCATCCGGAAGTGGTGCACCAGCACGCTGTGGTCCGCCTCCGGGTCCGCGCCGGGGGCTACGTCGAAAGCCCAGACGCTGTCCTGGGCGCGGCCGCCGGTGTCCCGCATGGCCCAGCGGAAGGTCCGGCCGGGCTCGGCCGCGACCACCTCGGCGTGGGTGTACCAGGTGCCGCGGACCACCGGCGCCCAGGCGACCACGTCCGGGCTGCGCAGGTTCTCGCCGCGGAACACCGAACCGACCTCGGCGGGCGCGCCGGAGACCCAGCTGCCGCCCTGGCATTCCGGGCTCCACTCGCCGCAGCGCGGGAGGTCGCTGATCACCGAATAGATCTCGTCGGGGGTGGCGGAAATCCGGATCTCGGCCCGGGAACGGAAAAGCGGGGCGTTTTCTGCGGTGTTTTCTCCCATGGCCGGAATCCTGGGCGGCGGCCCGCGGGAGGGTCAAAGGCGTACCGACGGGTCCGTCAAGTCCGGCCGTGGACCTGACACATCGCGTCCGGAACCGGTTCGGGGGCCACCGGCCGGATGCTAAAGAGGTGCGCCGGGGCGTGACCCGGACGGCACGTCCCGGAGGTCGAGGCCGAAGTGCAGTGCCGTGACCGCCATCCGGTGCGCGTGGTAGAACCGGTGCGCGCCGTGGTTGGCCGTGCCGGAGTCCAGTTCGATCCGGACGCAGCCGGCCGCCGCGGCCCGTTCGCGGAGCACCGCGAACAGCCGGCCGCCGACGCCGGCGGATCGGGTCGACGGCGCGGTCACCAGGTCGTCGACGAAGAACAGCCGCCCCCGGCTGGTGGCCAGGACCCGGTGCGAGGCCACCGCCAGGCAGCGGCCCCGGCCGTCGTACGCGGCGGTGAACACCAGGCCCTGGGCGTGCGCCTCGGCCGCGAAGGCGGCGAAGCCGTCCGCCCCGAGCGCCGGGCGCAGCGCCAGCAGCAGCGGCGCGACGTCCCGCAGCAGGGCGGGCCCGTCCGGCCCGACGTCCACGAAGCGGAGTTCCATCTTTCCGTGCCCCCGTCGGTGATGCTGGTCCGGTTGGTGGTGGTCCGGTTGGTGCTGGTGCTGGTGCCGGTGGCGGGCCGGCGGCGGTCGGGCCGGACGGCCGGCGCCGATCAGCCCCGGTCCGGTACGCCGTACACCGCGAGGAACGCCGCCACGCCGTGCTCCACGACCTCGGCGATCCGCTCGGCCGGCATCGGCAGCGCGCCGTAGAAGGTGGGCTGGGCGACGGCGAGGAAGGTCAGCAGGTTGAGCATCCGGGCGGCCTCGGCCGGGTCGGGCACCACCAGCAGCCCGCGCTCGGCGAAGTCGGCCATCCAGTGCGTCAGCACCCGGTGGGTCTCCCGGGGGCCGGCGTCCTGCCAGGCCTCCAGCACCGCCGGGCGGATGTGCAGCGCCTCGGCCTCGATGGTGCGCACCAGCGCCCAGTGCTCGGCGAAGGTGGTGAGCGAGTCGACCCGCTCCAGACCGAAGTCGACCAGGTCGGTGCGCAGGTCGACGATCTTGCGCAGATGGCGGTCGGCGATCTTCGCCTGGGTGGCGGCCACCGTGCCGGCGCCTTCCAGGATCACCGACCGGAACAGCTGCTCCTTGTCGGCGAAGTGGTTGTAGATGGTCCGCTTGGAGACGCCGGCCTCGGCGGCGATGGCGTCCACGCTGGTGCGGGTGAAGCCCTCGCGGCCGAACACGGTGCGCGCCGCGCGGGCGATCGCGACCCGCTTCTCCGGCATGCCGCGGCGCGCGGTGGCCGGAGTGACGTCCGGGTCGGCGTCCGGGACGACGGCGTTCGTGCCGTCGGCCGGGTCGGCGGGTCTCGCGGCCGGGGCGGTCTGTTCGGTCACGGGGAAAACCTCCTTGCAGTGCACTACATCGTGTAGTTTACGACATGCTTGACGTGAAGCGGACTTCAAGTCCTACGCTCGTCGGTACGTCCGGAAGTCCCAGGAGGGAAGCGTTCCATGGCCGTTCAGCTGAACCACACCATCGTTCCGGCACGGGACGACGAGGAGACCGCGCGCTTCCTGACCGAGATCCTCGGTCTGGCCGCCCCCGTGCGCAGCGAGCCCTTCCTTGTTGTACGGCTGGCCAACGACGTCGCGATGGACGTGATGCGGATCGACGGGCCGGTCCCCACCGGGCACTACGCCTTCCTGGTCGGCGACGAGGAGTTCGACGAGATCCTCGGCCGGGTCCAGGACCGCGGCATCACCTACTGGGCCGACCCGTTCCACCGCCACGCCGGCCGCGTCAACGACTGGTTCGGCGGCCGCGGCGCCTACTTCGAGGACCCGAACGGCCACAACCTGGAGATCATGACCCGCGCCTCCGGCGACAGCCGGTAGCGCCCGCGACCGCCCGGCCGCGGTCCCGGGGGGAGGCCGCGGCCGGGTCGCGCGCAGGTGACCGTCCGTCAGAACCCGTTCGCCGGAAACCTGACAGAGATCGGATACGGACGGGATTGCTCCGCCCCCGCGCGGGTTAGCCTCCCCGCATGATCGAGACCAAGGGGCCGGTGCACCGGCCGGGAGACGACGAGTACGACGCCCGACGGACCGGCTACAACCTCGCGCTGGACCACCGCCCGGCGCTGGTGGTGTCCGCCGCCGACACCGCCGATGTGGTCGCCGCCGTCCGGTACGCCGCCGAGCACGGCCTCGCCGTCGCCGTCCGCGCCACCGGCCACGGCATCTCCGTGCCCACCGACGGCCAGCTGGTGATCGACACCGCCGCGCTCGACCAGGTCACCGTCGACCCGGCCGCCCGGACCGCCACCGTCGGCGCCGGCGTCCGCTGGCGCCAGGTGCTCGACGCCGCCGCCCCGCACGGCCTCGCCCCGCTGAGCGGCTCCAACCCCGACGTCGGCGCGGTCGGCTACACCCTCGGCGGCGGCATCGGCCTGCTCGGCCGCCGGTACGGCTTCGCCGCCGACCACGTCCGCCGGCTGGAGGTCGTCACCGCCGACGGCCGACTGCTCGAGACCGGCCCCGGCACCGAACCCGACCTGTTCTGGGCCCTGCGCGGCGGCAAGGACAACTTCGGCATCGTCACCGCGATGGAGATCGACCTCGTCCCCTGCACCGGCCTCTACGGCGGCGGCCTCTACTACCCCGCCGAATCCGCCGCCGCCGCGCTGCACGGCTGGGCCGAGTGGAGCCGTACCGTCCCCGAGGAGCTCGCCACCTCCGCCCAGCTCATCCGCTACCCCGACATCGACGCCGTGCCGGAGCCGATCCGCGGCCGCTACGCCGTCGTCCTGCGGGTCGCCTGGAGCGGCCCGGCCGAGCAGGGCGAGGACTGGGTCCGGCCGCTGCGCGCCTTCGGCACCCCGCTCCTCGACACCGTCCGCGAACTGCCCTTCACCGAGGCCGGCACGATCCACCACGAGCCGCCGTTCGCGCACCCCGCGTACGACCGCAACACCGCCCTGCGCGAGTTCACCGGCGAGACGGCGGACGCCGTCCTGGACCTCGCCGGACCGGACGCCGACAGCCCGCTGATCGTCGAGTTCCGGCTCCAGGGCGGCGCCTACTCGCGCGAGCCCGCCGTCCCGAACGCCGTCGGCGGCCGGGACGCCGGCTACCTGGCCTTCTCCACCAGCATGATCGGACCGGTCCCGCTGGACGGGCTGCGCACCGCGCACGCCGCGCTGCACGAGCGGCTGCGCCCGTGGTCCACCGGCGGCGCGCTCGCCAACTTCTTCGGCCTGGACGACGCCGACCCAGCCGTTGTGCGCACCGCCTACCCGGAGCCCGTGCACCGGCGGCTCAGCGAGCTCAAGGCGGTCCACGACCCGGGGAACCTGTTCCGGCTCAACTTCAACATCCCGCCCGCCGGCTGACCCGCCCGCCGGGCCGCCGGCCGACCCGTCGGCCGGCCCGCCCGCTCGGCCCTCTACCCTGCTGACCTCCTCCCCTGCCCGTTCGGACTGCCCTCGCGGACCACCCCGCGGACCGCCGCAGCAACGGTTCGCGGCCGGAGCGGGCTCTGGGAGGGCGAGGAGGTACTCATGGGAGCCAAGAAGGCCGAGCGGGACGCCGATTTCAACGCGTTCGTGACCGGTGCCTGGCCACGTCTGATGCGGACGGCGTTCCTGCTGACCGGGGACCGCTACCTGGCGGAGGACGTGGTGCAGACCGCGCTGGAGCGGACCTACGCCGCCTGGGGGAGGGTCACCAAGGCCGACGAGCCGTACGCCTACGTGCGCCGGATCGTCGTCAACGAGCACGCCCGCCGCTTCCGGCGCCGGGTCCCGGAGCAGCTGGTCAACGCCGTGCCGGAACGGACCGGTCCGGACGGCTTCGCCCGCCTGGACGAGCGGGCCGCCCTGCTGGAGGCGCTCGGCACCCTGCCGCCGGGCCAGCGGCAGGCGGTGGTGCTGCGGTACTGGGAGGACCTGAGCGAGACCCAGGCCGCCGCCGCCATGGGCTGTTCGGTGGGCACGGTCAAGAGCCAGGCGTCGAAGGGCATCGCCAAGCTGCGGGAGCTCTCCTCACTCATCACCATGACGAGCATCGGAGGTGCGGCATGAACCGCGACGAGGCGCAGGAGAGCGGGGCGGCGGGCGGCGAGCAGGTGGCCCGGGCCCTGGCCGGGCTGGCGGAGACGTTCGAGACCGGTCCGGCGCCGTACGGGGCGGTGCTGGCCGGCGGCCGGCGGCGGCTGGTCCGGCGGCGCACGTCCCTGGGCGGGGCGCTGGCGCTGACCCTGGTGGCCGCCCTCGGCGGCGTGGCGGCGGTGAACGGCGGGATCGGCGGACCGTCCGGCGGGACGGCGGTGGTGGCGTCGAGCGTGGACGTGTCCACCGTGCTGACCCCGGCCGCCGGCGGGCCCGCCGCGACCCCGGGCGCACTCCGCGACCCGCTCTCCCCGACCCGGATCCAGGTGCTCGCCGGAACCAGGGACGGCAAGCCCTGGAGCGTCTGGGCGGCCCTGTGGCCGGCCCCGGGCAAGGAGCGGATCCGCGAGCAGGCCCGCCTGATCTGGCAGGAGGACGCCGACGCCGGCTACCCCTGGCCCGCGCCCACCGACGACTACCTGAACCGGTACGGGACGCCGGACGCCGACCACGTGGTCTTCTACTACGTCCAGGACGGCAAGCGGCTCGCGCGCTCCGACGAGACCTTCGTCGCGCCGCCCGGGACCCCGGTGGGCTTCTTCCACACGGACCCGTCGATGCGGGACGACTTCGCCCACTTCTGGTTCGGTGCCCAGGCCAAGAACGGCACCGAGGACCCGCTGTACACCGTCCCCAAGGTGGACATCGGCCTGGTGCAGCCGGGCGTCGCCCGGGCCGTGATCGAGTGGGCCGACGGCGTCACCGCGGAGCCCGCGATCCTCTCCCTCGGCGACTCCGAGGCCCGCTGGATCGGCGCCGCCAAGCGCGGCATCGCCGCCGAGCTCCGCCTCTACGCGGCGGACGGCTCCCTGATCGGCACCAAGAAGGGCTGGGCGGAGAACTGACCGCCCGCTGAGCCCGCTACGACCCGGCGGGTCCCGGAGCGTTCGCGCTCCGGGACCCGCCGTGCCGTCGTCCGGTGCGACGTCGATCAGTGCGTCGGTCGGTCCGCCCCGGGCACGGCGACCGGCCGCAGCACCGTCAGCGAGTCCTCCTGGGACGCCACCATGGCGAAGGAGAACCGGTCGAGTTCGAGGCAGAGCGCGACGTCGTCGGGGTGGGCCCCCTCCCGCACCCCCTGCGCCAGCTCCGCGGCGGCCCGCGACCCGGCGGCCCGGCGCAGGAACGCGCCCGCGTCCGCGCCGTCCCCGGCGGCCCGCGCGGCGATGTACTCGGCGCACGCCCGGTCCTCCTCGGCCCGCCCGTCCTCGCCGGTGACCACGTAGGTGACGCTCCCGCACCCCCGGTCCCGGAGCAGCCGCGCCGTCGCCCCCGCCACCACGAAGGCGGCGCACAGCACCAGCGGGGAGTCCTTCACCGCGAGCGCGCCGACCGTCCCGGCCGTGGTCTTCTGCACCACCGTCCGTCCGCCGAGGTCCACGTCCCGCAGCAGCCCCGGCGAGTTGACGGCGTCGAACCCGGGCGCCGCCGCCCCGTCCTTGAGCGCCACCCACCCCGGCTGCCGGGCCTTGAGCGCCAGCGCCTCGTCGAGCGACCCGGCGAGCACGATCCTCTCGGCCCCCCGCTCGAACGCCCAGGCGGCCACGGTGAACGCACGCATGACATCGACCACGACCGCGACCGCCGGAACCCCGGCCACCTCGTCGATCCCGAGAAAACTGGACTCCATGCCCGCCATGATCGCGGGCCCCGCCTTCCCCCGCCCACCCCTTTTCGGGTCAGTACGGCAGCAGGTCGCCCGTGACCAGGTCGAAGCCGAACGGCTCGGGGATGTGCAGGGTCTCGCCGAACTCGACGTCCTCGCGGCGGTGGTACCTCGCCCCGTCGGGCCGGCTGAACAGGGTGACGGTCTTCTGCCGGGCGTCGACCAACAGGTAGAGCGGGATGCCCATCAGCGGGTAGTCGCGGACCTTCCCCACCCAGTCGTTCTCCGGGTTCGAGGGCGAGACCAGCTCGACGGCGACGGCGGCGGACTCGGCCGGGACCTGGTTGGCCGAGGTCTCGAGGGCCTCCCCGGGCAGGTAGGTCAGATCGGGGTTGCGGCTCTTGCCGACGGCGGGCGAGACCAGATCGGTGTTCTCGCTCGGCAGCAGGTCGGCCGGGGCGTGCCGGTCGAACTGGCGGCGTACCAGCAACAGGTTCCGCTGGTGGATGCCCGAGGGGCTGACCATCATCACGATGGTGTCGCCCGAGAGCTCGACCTTGAAGCCGTCGGGAAGGCTTCGGCGGGCTTCGTTGAGAAGGGCGAAGTGCTCCGGGTTCATGCGCGCGGTCTCCTGGGTCGCCGGGCAACATTTCCCAGAATAGTCCGCCACCGCGCCCGCGCACGCGGACGTCCCGAAGAGCGGGCTCTCCGGGCAGCGCGGCGTCGGCACCGGCGTCGACCGGCACCGCACGCGACGGCCTTCCGACGGGCGGAGCCGAGGCGGTGCCCCTCGCGCCGGTCGGCGACCGCGTCGACCGGGCGCCGGGGGTCAGAGCAGGAAGAGCTTGGCGAAGGGTGCGGTGATCCGCTCGGTCCGTGAGCCGAAGTCGACCAGTACGGCGAGTTCGCCCTCGACGCCGATGGCGCGGCCGAGACCGTACTCGTCGTGCGTCACCCGGTCTCCGACGGCGAATTGCTTGGGCGGCGGCGGGGCAGCCGCCTGACGGAAGGGGCTGGTGGGGAGGTGGCGCCGGGGCGCGGCTGAATTCGTCATCCCGGCCAGTATGCGCTTGATTTCGGCATCGTGGGTGGCTTGATCCGCCGGATATTTTGGATCTTGGACGCCGGGGGGCGGACGGCGGTGCGCGGCCGGGGGCACCGGCACCGCCGGCCCGGGCGAGCGCCGAGCGCCCCCGCGGGTCCGAGCCGCACCCCAGAACTGGCCGCGGAGAGCTCCCCCGTTGAGGTACGGACCCTGCTACAGTCGTGGTAGTTGCAGTTGTGGTTCCCATGAACTTTGTGTGCGCCTGCTGATTCTGATCGCAGGCGTATTTTGTTACCCGGCCATTTCTCCGGGTGGGTCATCATCACGGCGACGCGGAACTCGCGACCTGTGAGTTCCGGACGTCCCATTCGAAGGATATTTTTTCATGGCTAACGGCACCGTGAAGTGGTTCAACGCGGAAAAGGGCTTCGGCTTCATCGAGCAGGACGGTGGCGGCCCCGACGTGTTCGCCCACTACTCGAACATCAACGCCAGCGGCTTCCGCGAGCTGCTCGAGGGCCAGAAGGTCGAGTTCGACGTCACGCAGGGCCAGAAGGGCCCGCAGGCGGAGAACATTCGCCCGCTGTAGTACTTCCGGCCGTCCGGCTCCGCCGCCCGGCCCGGGCCCGCACCGCGCACTCGCGGTGCGGGCCCTTCGGTTTTCCCGCGCCGCTTCCGCTCGCCCCCGGGTCTGCCGGATTCCCCCGTCGAGAAGAAGGACGAATCCAAGCATGTCCAGCGCACGTGTGATCCTGAGCGGCACTCCCGGTTCGTTCGCCCGGGACGTCTTCCACGAGCGGCACCCGAAGCTCGTTCAGCAGGTGCTCGACGCACTGCCGTACGGGCCGAGCCAGCGAGCCGCAGTCGAGGACCTCCTCGCCGAGAGCACCAGCGGTGTGCTGCAACCGCTGAGCGCCGGCGCCCACGACCACCAGCAGTGGCTGGAGTGGGGTGAGGGCCTGTTCGGACGACCGTGGGGCGAGGCGCCGTTCCTGTGGGCCGAGAGCTACTTCTACCGCAGACTGCTCGAAGCCACCGGCTACTTCCGGCCGGGGGCCTGGCAGGGCATCGACCCGTTCGCACCGTTCAAGGACGCCGAACTCGCCGGCCCGGCCGTGGACGCCGAGCTGGCGGCCCTCGGCGACCTGCCCTCGGACCTCACCCACGAACGAGCCGCCGCGCTGCTCTCCTCGGCGCTCTGGGGCAACCGCGCCGACCTGAGCTTCCGGATCACCGCAGAGGCCGGAGCGTCGATCGCCTCCGACCTGGTGGCCGACGACAGCGAGTCGCTCTGGGCCGAGCTGGAACGGGCCCGTGGCGGGCGCGTCTGCATCGTCGCGGACAACGCCGGCCGTGAGCTCCTGCCGGACCTCGTGCTGGTCGACCATCTCCTGGCGTCCGGCCTGGCGGCGCAGGTCGTCGTCCACGTGAAGCCGCAGCCGTACTACGTGTCGGACGCGACGACGGCCGATGTCCTCGCCACCGTCGAGCGTCTGCGCACCGCGATCGCACCGGCGGCCAGGACGATCGGCGAACGACTGTGGGGAGCGATGAGCAGCGGAGCACTCGTGATCCGCACGCACCCGTTCTTCTGCGCGCCGCTGCCGTTCCACGACATGCCCGCCGACCTTCGCTCCGAGTTCGCCGACGCAGCCATGACGGTGCTCAAGGGCGACCTCAACTACCGCCGGCTGGTGGGCGATCAGCTGTGGCCGCCCACGACGCTCTTCGCCGAGGCGGCCGGCCACTTCCCCTCGGCCGTCACGGCTCTGCGGACGCTGAAATCGGACGTGATCGTCGGCGTCGACGCGGCCGTCCTCGCTCGGCTCGACAGCGCCGGGACGCCGTGGCGCACCAGCGGCCGCCACGCCGTCGTCCAGGTCGATCTCCGTCCGTAGCCCGGGTGGGCGTACAGGAACATGCAGAAGGCCCCGGAGAGAACCTCTCCGGGGCCTTCTTGCCTTTTCAGGCGGCTGTGGCCAGGGCCGGGGTCGAACCGGCGACCTTCCGCTTTTCAGGCCGCGTGGGGCCCGCAGACGGCTCTGGAACGGCCTGGGGCGGAGTGTCTGTAGGTGTCGCGCCGTCCGGCCATGTACGCCGCTGTTGGCGTACGGGTTGGAGTACGCGAGCACGGCGCTTATTAGGCCGTTACGCGAAGAGTCTGGTCGGTGAACCCATGCGCGGCCGGGCCTGCCGCGCGCTGGGCCAGCCAGCCCGACACGCGGGGACCGCCGTTCACGGCGCCGCCCTCAAGCTCTGTTCTCACGTGGGTGAACCCATGTGCCAGGTAGTACTCCTGGAGGCGCTCATTCGTGGTCCAGGCATCCAGTCGGAGCCATTCCGCGCCTTCGTCGGCCGCGCGCTCGCCGGCCCAGTTCAGCAGGCGTCCACCGAGGTCGTGGCCAGCGTAGGCGCGTGCGACGGTCAGCTTGTTGACGAACCGCGACGGCTCGGCGAGTTCGGCGGGGCTCCAAAGCCCCGGCTCGGCTTCCGGTGTGACGGTTATCGTTCCGGCTGTTTCAGCGCCGTCTCGCAGCATGAAGACCGTGCCGGCCTCGATTGTGGCCAACAGCTTGTCGGCGGGGTAGTCGCGACTCCACTGGTCGCTGCCGAGGGTCTGAAGCCAGGCGGCTGCTTCGCGGCGAAAGTCGAGCAGGTGCTCAAGGTCGGCAGACTTGGCTGTTTCGATGATCACTTGTCGCCGTCCAGAGCGCTCAGGTCGCCCGTCTCGTAGTTCATTTCGTTCAGGTCTCCGCGGAGCGTCGTGACCGTGTGGCGGACTGGCCTGTCCACGGAGTAGCCAGTGCGACGCCAGACGAGCACGGGGACGCCGTCACCGGTCTGGAGCAACCTGCTCTCCTCGGGCGTAGGCATCCGGGTCGAGATGGCATCGAAGTAGCCCACCTGCTCGACCTTGATTCCGGCCAGGTACCGCGTGGTCCCCTCGTCGATGTCGCCGGGTTCGGCCAGGCGCGGAGCCTTCTCGACCAGCCACATCGGGTAGTTCGTGGCCTGGGTCGACCACGGCACCCCATCGACGTAGCGGTGACAGAACCGCAGGACCGTCGTCGCACCCTCCGCAACGTGAAGCTGCCTCGCCACCTCGGCAGACGCGGGCTGCATCTCGACGCGAAACTCCTGGTGCGGCCGGCGCCCGGCCTGCGTGACGTCGGTGTTGTAGGCGTCTCCGTTCTGGGGGAAGGTCAGGTTCTCGAAGCGCGAGGCGTTCAGGCTGAAGACCTCGTGAGACCTGACCTCGTAGCCCAGCCCCTGGCTGGGCGCGACAAGGCCCTCGGACACGAGCACCTTCAGGCCATTGCGAACAGTGTTCCGAGAGGCGTCGAAGCGGTCGCAGAGGTCACGCTCGGACGGCAGACGGGCACCAGGTGCGAAGGCTCCGGAGCTGATCTCGCTCCGGAGGGCGTCGGCCACGCGACGGTACAGCGGCGGGGTGCTCATGCCTCAATGATGACGCATCCAGTCAACTGGTTCCTACATGTTGAACCAATGGGCTTGACGATTGCGCTCCGTGAGTGCAGAGTCATGTTCAGCAGCTTGTACCTACCAGTTGAGCCAGCGGCTCAATGGGGACAAGATGCGCATGATGGGGCGCGCCCAAAACGGCGTGACCTGCGCGGATGCGACCCGCAGTTGTCGGGGGAAGGCGGCTAGACCGCACGCCCTACGAGCTGCGTGGATCGCGGTTCCTTGAGAACTCAACAGTGTGCGACGAGAACGAGTGTCTTTGGTCCCCGATCCGTGCCGCCTGTGGCGGGTCGGGGGCCATGGCTACTCGTACATCGCGAGTAGCTGGGCCCGCATGAGTCGGGGCCGCCGCGCGTTCCTTGGCCGGAGCGCGGCAGCCCCTGGGGCCCACCTCACCTTCTCGAAGAGGTAGACCCGTGAAGTCGATTGTTGCAGGTCAACGGGCCGTTTCGGCCCGTGAGTTCGCTGAGCTGGCGCTCGGTGTCGACAACGCGCCGTTCGACGCGCTGTTCGGCGGCGTGGCTGACGAGAGTGCGACCGAGTACCAGGCGCGTACGGATGTGGCCCGTGAGGTGCTGGCGGAGCTGTGGGAGTCGGACCCGGAGTCGGCGGAGGTGGCCGCCGAGCTGCTGCGGACCGCCCCGGTCCCGCTGGTCCGCCGGCGGTCCGCCGCCCGCCGCTCCCTCCCGGGGGTGGCGGCGTGACGGCCGAGGCCCGGGCGGAGGCCGCGCGGGCGGCCGCCGCTGCCGAGGCCGCCCGGATCGCCGCCGCCGTCGCTGCCGAGGCAGCCCGCCTCACCCGCGAGGCCGCCCGCCCGCTGCTCGCCGCCACGGCGGGAGAGGCGCGGTGAGCCGGGCCGGGAAGGTCTGGCTGATCTCCGGCCTGCTCGCGGTGGCCGCGATGGCCTTCCGCGTCTCCTGGAACGCGCTGCGGGACGTGGCGGCGGCGATCGGGGCCGACCCGACCGCGGCGACCGTCTACCCGCTCGTGGTAGACGGGTTGATGGCGCTGGCGCTGGTCGTCGCGCTGGTGCTGACCGACGCGGACCGGCGGTTCGCGCTGCGGGTGCTGGCCGGGTACACGGCCGCGTCGCTGGTGCTCAACTACGTGCACGGCCTGGTGCCGACTCTGCACGACGGCGGTCGGGTCCGACTGGCCGAGTGGGCGCCCGCGCACTGGGCCCTGGTCCTGCTCGCGTCGTCGCTGCCGGTCGGGTCGATCTACTTCGGGTCGGACCTGGTGGCCAAGGTGCTGCACGCCAAGCCCAAGGGCGACAAGTCGGACCAGACCATGACGAATCGGTCGGGGTCTGAGCTGCACGAATCCGCTGCGGCCGATCCGGACCGGTCGGTGTACCGGTCGCCCGACCCGGAGCCGACCCCGGCCCCGGCGGAGCCGCCCGCCGCGCCGACCGAGGCACCGGTCGAGCAGGCGCCCACCGGGCCGACCGACCCGCCGACCGCTCCGAGGGCGGCCCGGCCCCGTCGGGCGACCGGCACCGTCCCGCAGTCGGCCCGCACGACCCGACCCAAGCGCACGGCGGACGAACTGCTCGCCGAGGCACGGTCGGCCACCGCCGACTGGACCGACGCCGAACTGACCGCCGACCGGATCCGCACCACCGTCCGCACCTCGGGCGTCAATGCGCGGACCCTGCGCGCCGCCCTCAAGGCCGAACGCGCCGAGGGGTCCGCGCCGGCCGCCGCCGAGGCGGAGCGGCCCGTGCTGCACGCCGTGCCCGCCCCCGCCCAGGACACAGCCGGGACCACTCCCGACACGACCGAGGAGAAGGCATCGTGACCAAGCTCGCCACCAGCCAGGCCGACGCCGCCCACGCGCTGATGATGATGCTCACCCAGCACGAGGACATCCCGCCGCCCGACGAGTTCGAGCTGCACGAACACGAGAGCGACGCCGGACGCCCGGACTGGGGAGTCGTCCTGGTCGTCAACGAATCGCTCGCCCGGTTCGAGCAGTGGCGCGCCGCCCTCGACCTCGACCCGCGTGACATCGCCTACCGCTCCTGCCACCACGGCGCCTGCATGAGCGCGATCGGCGAGGTCCACGGCGTGAGCGTGGAGCTGTTCGCCGTCGCCGACATCCCCGGGAAGTAGCCGTGAGCCGGCCCCGCTTCTGGGACGACTGCTACCAGCTCCGCTGCGACGAGATCTAACCCCACTCCGCCGCCGCCCTCATCGCCTCCGCCTGCCCCCTTGCTTCCACTTCGCCGCCATCCGCGACAGGAGAACACTGTCATGTCCGTGACCACCATCGAGGTCGCCAGCTTCGGTTACCTGCACGGCGCCCCGCCCGAGGCGCACCTGACCCTCGACCTGCGCCGCCACTTCCGCGACCCCCACGTCGATCCGGCGCTCCGTCACCAGACCGCGAACGACCTGCCCGTGCGCCGCGCCGTGCTCACCACCCCCGGCATCCGGGAGACCATCGCCGCCGTCGCCACGCTGGCCGACGCCTACGACGC
>NZ_JBIVGI010000016.1:0-14119 GCF_044748625.1 Kitasatospora sp. NPDC089913
TGGGGGCTTGTGGTTGCGGGGGGCTCGCACGGTGTTCCCGGTGAGCGGTGTGCTCGTTCGGTGCGACGCATTCGAAGTTACGGGGGTGGGGGTGGGCTTTCAAGGATTCGGAGGTTTAGGCACGTCAGCGGGGGGTTACCGTGGGTATGGATCATGAAAATGGGTTGATTTGAAGGCAAATGCCCCGATTTTCAAGATCAAACCAGACCCCGAAGTGGCCCGCACCACACCCCTGGCCCTGTGAGCCCGCGCACACCGTCGACAGCCCGTGACCGCCCCGCCCTCCGCCGGTGACGCCGCCGCCCCCGGCCGGGTGGCCCCCGCCACAGCCCTCACCCCCGGTGCGGGAACCGTCGCCCTCCGCACCGGCCTGCCCGCCCCGGACCCGCCGGACCCGGACCCGGACCAGGACCCGGACCCGCCCCGAGGGCGGGTTCCGGGCCCGGGCGGGGCTCAGCGGCAGAGGGCCGCGTCGACCGCGTCGGTCAGGCGTCCGGCAGTGGGCGCGTCCGGGACGGTGGTGACGGTGATGTTCGCCGCGCGGCCGTCCTCTGTGACGCCGCCCCTGGTCCGGTAGCCCGGGGAGGTGCCGCCGTGGCCCCAGACCAGGCCGCCGCAGCTCAGCGGCCTGCTCTGGATCCCCAGGCCGTAGCGGACCCCGGCGCCCAGGAACTCGGCGGGGACGGTGGTGCGCATCTGGGCGAGCTGCGCGGCGGGCAGCAGCCGGCCCGCCAGCAGCGCGCCGTAGAAGGTGTTGAGATCGGTGTTGGTGGACACCACCGCGCCGGCGGCCCAGGCCATCGAGGAGTCCATCGCGGTGTAGTCGACCGGCGGCGCGTCCGGGCCGGTGCGCAGGTAGCCGTGCGGGTGGGGCTCGCGGAGGGCGGTCTCCCCGGCGGCCGGGACGTAGGTGCGGCGCAGGCCGATCCGGTCGATGACGCGCTTGGTGACCTCCTCGCCGAAGGGGCGGCCGGTGACCTTCTGGATCAGCAGGCCGGCCACCAGGTAGTTGGTGTTGCTGTACTCCCAGCCCGTCCCGGCGGCGAACCGGGCCTTCTGGGCGAGTGCCCCGTCGAGCAGTTCGCGCGGCTCGAACCAGCGGAACTGGATGGTGGTCCAGTCGGCCAGTGCGGGAGCCTCCATGTAGTCGGGCAGGCCGCTGGTGTGCTGGAGCAGCTGGCGGACGGTGATGGTCCGGCCGTCGAAGCCGTCCCCGCGCAGCAGGCCCGGCAGGTAGGTGTCGACCGGCGCGTCCAGGCCGACCTTGCCCTCGGCGACCAGTTGCAGGACGACGACGGCGACGAAGGCCTTGGTGTTGCTGCCGGCCCGGATCTGCCCGTCGACCGGCACCCCGGCTCCGGTGGCCAGGTTGCCGACACCGGCGGTGTAGGTGCGGCTGCGGCCGTCGCGGCCCTTGACGGTGGCGAGGGCGGCGGGCATGCCGTCCGCCTTCACCAGTGCGTCGAGGCGCTGCTGCACGACGTCCGGGCGCGGTGCGGCGTGGGCCGTCGTCGCGGCCGGGGCGAGGGCGGCCAGGGCGAGCCCGGCGGTGGCGGTGGCCGTGGTGGCGTACCGCGCGAGGCGGATGCGGTGCGCCCAGCGCTGCGGGGCGTGTTCGTTCATCGGGACTCCACTGCTGCGAAGCGAGGGGTGAAGGGGTGGAGGGCGGGTGTCGGGCGCCCGGGGATCAGCGGCAGAGCAGCTCGTCCACCACCTGGTCCACGCGCTTCGTGGTGTCGGCGTCCGGGATCGTGGTCACGGTGAGGTTCACGGCGCGGCCGTCCTCGGTGGTGCCACCGGCGCTCTCGTAGCCCGGGATCGTCCCGCCGTGGCCCCAGGCGACGCCGCCGCAGGAGAGCGGGCGGCTCACCAGGCCGAGCCCGTAGCGGACCCCGGTGCCGATCGCCTCGGCGGGGACGGTGGTGCGCATCTGCGCGAGCTGGGCGGCGGGCAGCAGCCGGCCGCCCAGCAGCGCGCCGTAGAACCGGGTGACGTCGGTGTTGGTCGAGACGGCCGCACCGGCGGCCCAGCCCCAGGACGGGTCCAGCTCGGTGTAGTCGCGCAGCGTCCCGTCCGCGTTGCGCTGGTAGCCCTTGGGGTGGGCCTCGTGGATCGTCATGTCCCCGGGGGCGGGGAAGTAGGTGTGGCGCAGGCCGATCCGGTCGACGACGCGCTTGGTGATCTCCTCGCCGAGCGGGCGGCCGGTGACCTTCTGGACGATCAGGCCCGCCAGCAGGTAGCCGGTGTTGTTGTACTCCCAGTCGGTGCCGGGCGCGAAGTGGGCCTTCTGGGCCAGTGCGCCGTCGAGGAGTTCGCGCGGCTCGTAGTAGCGCTTGGGGTCCTTGAGGATGCCCTCGCGGTCCACGTACTCGGGCAGGCCGCTGGTGTGCTGGAGCAGCTGGCGCACGGTGATGTTCCGGCCGTCGATGCCCTCGCCGCGCACCAGTCCGGGCAGGTAGGTGTCCACGCTGCTGTCCAGGCCGACCTTGCCCTCGGCGACCAGCTGCAGGACCACGACGGCGGTGAACGCCTTGGTGTTGCTGCCGATCCGCACCTGTCCGTCCATCGGCACCTTGGCCTTGGTGGCCGCGTTGCCGACGCCGGCCGTGTAGGTGCGGGTGCGGCCGTCGCGGCCCTTGACGGTGGCGAGGGCGGCGGGCACCCCGTTCTTCTTGACCAGCGCGTCGAGGCTCTGCTGCACGGAGTCCGGGCGCGGGGCGGCGGAGGCCGTGGCCGGGGACAGGGCGCCGGCCACCACGGCGGCGGCGACCATCGAGGTCGCGGCCGCCATCGCACTGCGCCGGCTGCCGCGGAAGCGCTTCGGAAGGTGCTGCTGCGGTGCGTGCTCGTTCACGGGAAAGCCCCTCTTGGTAGGGCGCCGGAGCTCTTCCCGGCGCCCCTCAAGGGGATCATCGGACGGGCCGTCAATCCGTCCGCGCGGGGGACGATACCGGGCCGGGAACGTGCTCCGGGGCGGGGCGGGAACGTGCTCCGGGTCGGGGCCGGGGACGGGACCGTGCTCCCGGGGCCCGAGGGGCCGGCCCGGGACCCGCGGGGCCGGTCCCTACGCCGGCGCCGCTTCGTGGAGCCGGGTGAGCAGGGCCGTCAGCTGCTCCCGCTCCTCCGGGGCGAGTGGTGCCAGCAGTTCGGCGTTGGCGGCCTCGGCCAGCGCGCCGCAGCGGGCGAGGACGGCGGTGCCCTCCGGGGTGACGGTGACGGCGTTCTTGCGGCGGTCGGAGGGGTGCGGGCTGCGCAGGACGAGGCCCTCGTCCTGGAGGTGGTTGAGGATGCCGACCATGTCCTTGGGGTCGACGGACAGCCGGCGGCCCAGCTCGGCCTGGGTGACGGGACCCTGGTCGGCCGTCGCGGCCAGCACGGCGTGCTGCATGAGCTTCAGCCCCTCCGCGGCGATCGCGTCGGCGACCATCCCCCGGCCGCGCGCCGCGACCCGGCCGACGAGCCACGTCGGCAGGGACTGGATGTGCCGGAGCGCCGAGGCGGGAGCGGGTGTCAGGTCCGGGGTCGGGGCCGGGGTCAGTTCCGGGGTCAGGTCCGGCGTCGGGTCCGAGGTCATGGGTGCAGCCTATCCGGGAAACCGTTGGACAGCCCAATGATATTCGGCTTATCATTGGGGCATCCAATGAATTCGGACGGGGGAGGTCCTGTGCTGCGTATTCGTCATCAGGTCGACGGCGGACCGGAGGTGCTGTGCGCCGAGGAGGTCGACCCGCCCGAGCCGGGGGCCGGGGAGGTCCTGGTCCGGGTCGAGGCGATCGGGGTGACCCTGCCCACCGTGCGCAAGCTGCGGGGCAGCACCGAGCCGGTCCCGCTCGGCGGCGAGGTCGCGGGGGAGATCGTCGCACTGGGGGCGGGGGTCACCGGCCTCGCCGCCGGGGACCGCGTCACCGGGCTCTGCTTCACCGGCGCCTACGCCGAGTTCGCGGTCCTGAGCAGCGCCATGGCGTCCCGGATCCCGGACGGCGCGACCGCCGTGGAGGCGGTCGCGCTGGTCCGCAGCGGCCTGGTCGCGCGCGGCGCCTACGAGGCCGCGCGCCCGGAGCCCGGTGAATCGGTCCTGGTCACGGCCGCGGCCAGTGCCGTGGGTACGCTCGCCCTCCAGTACGCCGTGGCCGGCGGGGCGGCCCGCGTCGTCGCCGCCGTCGGCAGCCTCGACAAGGCAGGCTTCGTCCGGGGGCTCGGCGCCGACGAGGTGGTGTGCTACCGGGACGCCGACTGGGGCGGGCCGTACGACGTGATCCTCGACGGTGTCGGCGGCGACCTGCTCGGCCCCGCCGTCCGGGCGCTGGCCGCAGGCGGCCGGCTGGTGGCCTACAGCTCCGGCGGCGGCACCGTCGATGCGTACGAACTCCTGCTCCGCGGAGCCTCGTTGATCGGCTTCCAGATGCGGGCCGTCGCCCTCGGCAGGCCGGAGCTCTACCGGCGTTGGCTGCACGAACTCTGGCAGCTGCGCGACGCGGGCACCCTGCGCCCCGCCGTGCACGAGGAGATCCCGCTCCGCGACGCCGCCCGGGCCCACGCCGCGGTCGAGCAGCGCCGCAACCTCGGCAAGGTCGTTCTGGTCCCGTAGGTCCGGCCGGGTCCGCTCGGGTCCGCCCGCCCTGGCCCGGCCCGCCCTGGCCCGGTCGACCGGTCGACCGGTCGCGGGAAATGCGCTGGCGGCAGGGGCCCTCACCGGCGATCATGGCCCGCATGAATGATCAACCCGAGCGATGGACCCGGGCCACCGTCTACCCCGACATGTGGCTGAACCCCGACGACGACCCCCGTGACAACGAAGGGCCCTCGCCGGACGGGGAGTTGCCGACCCTCCGGGAGGCGATCACCAACTACCGGCTCACCCTGCGCCTCAAGTGCGACGGCCTCGACGCCGAGCAGCTCGCCCGCCGTTCGGTGCCACCGTCGACGATGTCGCTGCTCGGCCTGGTCCGCCACCTCGCCGAGGTGGAGCGGGACTGGCACAACTGGATCACCGACGGCGAGCGGCTGCCCAAGCTCTACGGCGCGCGGGACGCGGACTTCGACGGCGCCGTGGCCGAACAGGCCGTGGTGGACGCCACCTTCGCCGATCTGGAGCGCGAACAGGCTTCCCTGGACGCGGCGTTGGCCGTCCACTACGACGACCTCGGTGCGCGGGTGGGCCGGGAGGGGCTGGCGGTCCGCGAGATCATGCTGCACATGGTGGACGAGTACGCCCGCCACTGCGGCCACGCCGATCTCCTGCGCGAGTGCGTGGACGGCCGGGTCGGTCAGTAGCCGTGTCCGCGCCCGGTCTCCCCGCGCCCGGTCTCCCCGCGCCCGGTCTCCCCGCGCCCGGGCGACCGGCCCGCCCGCCGGGAGACCGGGGGCGGGCCGGTGACCGTCGGCCGGTCTAGAAGACCGAGACCCGACCGCTCTGCAGGTTTCCGTAGTAGGTCCCGTTGTACCAGAATCCGGCCGCGACGACGTACGTGCCGACCGGGAGGCCGGTCCGGGTCGCGGTGTAGAACTGCTGGCGCCCGGCGGTGCTCCAGGCACCGCAGCCGAAGTCCCGGACGCTGGTGGTGCTCCCGTTGGAGTTGACGAGCAGGAGTTCCGCGCAGGGCAGGATGTTGAGGTGGTTCAGGTTGTCGTAATCGATCGATCCGGAGATGCCGGTGAGGCCGTTCCCCTGGGCGCACGGGTAGCTGTTGACGCCCTGGGCGATGGAGCCCCAGCCGGTGCCCCGGCACTGCTGGCCCGCGGTGGTCGCGGCCGACGCGCCCTGGGCGCCCGCCAGCACCATGGTCAGCGCGGCGGCGGTCAGCGTCGACGCCGCGACGGTCCGTGTCGCGCGGCGCCGGTGGGTCCGGATGGTACGGAGCATGGTCGTGCCTTCCTGTCGAGTCCGGTGGATGCGTGTCGGCGCCGGCCTCCCCGGCCGTCGCGCCTGTCCCATCCTGCGAACGCGGCCGCTGACCGGCACCCCGTTTCGGGCTGGTCCGAAACCGGCCGGTAGCCCGGGCCCCGCCGGAGCTGACAGGATGTCGGCGACGTGCTGCCGCCCCGGCCGGCGGAGGCGCAGCAACGTTCCGGGGGACAGGTGTTACGGGTTCACTTCACCGCGGAGGATCTCGTCCGCGTCGGCCTGGTCGGGCCGTCGCCGCAGCTCGGGGAGGCGGTGCTGAGCCTCCAGGTGGCGCGGCGCTCCGACCAGCGGCAGCGGTTCGGTGCCTGGCGCGACGGGTTGCGCCCGCGTCTGCCGGTCGAGGTCGCGCCACTGCTGGACCTCGTCCGCGCGAGGGGCTGGATCCCCGACTTCCTCACCCCGGCGACCAATGCTGCTTCGCTGAGCGACGCCCTCGACGACGTCCGCGCGACTCCGCGGCACCGATTGGCGGCGGACCTCGCCGGGCTCGCCGCGTCGGGTGCCCTGCCCGACTGGGTCCGCTTGCTCGGCCACGGTGACCGGGGCGCGATGGAGGCCGTCACCCGGGCGCTGACGGTCTGGCACGAGGTCGCGATCGCGCCGCGTGCCGCTCGGATCCAGGACGCCCTCGACGTCGAACTGGCGCGGCTGACCACGATCCTGCAGTTCCGGGGCACGGGGGCGCTGCTCGGCTCCCTCCATCCCGATGTGCGCTGGCAGCAGCCCGTGTTGACGGTGCCGGGGCAGGCGGCCGTGGAGGTCCGTCTCGAGGGACGCGGCCTGACCGTCGCGCCGATGCTGTTCTGCGGGCCGGTGCCGAGGCTGCTGGACGGAGCGGTCGAGGAACCACCGGTCCTTTGTTACCAACTCCCCTTCGACCGCCTGCACGGCCCCCTCGCCGATGCCTCGCCGGTCCGGGAGCTGCACCGTGTCACCGCTCTCGGCCGGCTGCTGGGGGCGACCCGGTCCGCGGTCCTGCGCGGCGTCGCCGCCGCCCCCGGGCTCAGTACCGCCGAACTGGCCCACCGTCTGGACATCTCACTGGCGTCCGCGTCGGAGCACGCGACCACACTGCGGGCGGCGGGGCTGATCACCACGCAGCGCGACGGCAATCGCGTCCGCCACCACGTGACGGCGGCGGGGTCCGTTCTGCTCGACGCCCCGACGGCCGGGCCGTAGCGGTGCCGGGGCGACACGACGGGATCACTTACCGCTGGGCCGAGGACGTGGTGAGAAGGCTGTCGGAGCTGCCGTTCGCCGGCCTGCCTCTGCGCCGGTCCGCCCGGGTGGTCAGGGCGTGTGGTCACGGCGTGCGAGGCGGGCGCCGCCGTGCTCTCGGCGTTCGCGCGGGGCGGTGGCGGCGGGTCGGGGACGGTCGTGTCCCGGCCGGACCGGATCGACGCCCGGAAGAGTGGAGGGGGACGGTCGGGCGCGGTGTCGCGCCGTTCGAGGCGTCCCCGGTCAGCGACCGGCCGGACGATCGGGTGTCCGGCCGGTTCGCTGGGTGCGGCAGCCTGCCGCGGTGGTGCTCACGCGCCGAGGCGGGAGAGGAGCAGGCGTGCCCGCCGGGTCTTGGTCTCGGCGCGGTTCTTGAGGTGCAGCGCGTGGGCGAGGCGGTGCTGCTCGGCCTCGCGCATCCGCTCGTTGATGATCGCGCGCGCGGTTTCGAGGTGGTAGGTCATGACGGTCGTTCCCCCTGCCGGTGGGTAGCCCGCTGATGGCTTCGGCATCAGCCCCAAGGCCCCCTTGCGCTTTCGATTCTACACCATTTTTCGAGACCGGATCGTAATTTCGGAGTCGAGGCGGGCTGTTGTCCTGGTGTTTGAAGGTTCGTCGGTTGGTGAGCATTGGGTGTGCCGGGCGTGGCCGCCTGCCTTCCGGTGCTGGTCCGGCGGGGGGCGGGCTCCCGTCGGAGCCCGCCCCCTTCCCCCGTGTCGCCCGGTGGACGGCGGGCGGATGTCAGGCGGATTCGACCGGCAGGCCGGCCTCGACCCAGTCCTGGATCCCCTCGCGGTACTTGCGGACGTTGCTGTAGCCGAGGGCGGTGAGCCGGTCGGCGACCTGGCCGCTGTTCGGGCAGGCCGGGTTGGAGCAGTAGGTGACGATCGCGGCGTCGCGGTCGGGGAGCACGGTCGACACCCGGGCGTCGATCTCGGCCGCGACCAGCGCCACCGCGCCGGGAAGGTGCTGCTGGGCGTAGTAGTCGCCGCCGAGCGTGTCGACGACGGTCACGGCGTCGGCCTCGATCGCCGCGGCCAGTTCGTCGCGGGTGATGAGTGCGGTCATGGTGCCACCTCCAGAAGAATCGGACTACAGTCCTCTTATGGCTCACGACAGTAGCGGACCGCAGTCCGTTTATGCAACGCCCCTGGAACTCCTGCGCACGCCGCCGCCCAAGGAGCGCGCCGACGCGGCGCGGAACCGGATCGCGGTGCTGGACGCCGCCGCCAGGCTGTTCGCCGAACACGGTGTCGAGGCGGTCTCCATGGACCAGGTCGCCGCCGCCGCGGGCGTCGGCAAGGGCACCCTGTTCCGCCGGTTCGGCGACAAGTCGGGGCTGGCCGTCGCCCTGCTGGACACCCGCGAACGCGTACTCCAGGAGGCCGTCCTGCACGGTCCGCCCCCGCTCGGCCCCGGCGCGCCGGCCGGTGAGCGCCTGGCCGCCTTCCTCGACGCCTACTTCGACTACCTGCTGGAGCACCTGGCCCTGGTCCGGATGTCCGAGACCGCCACCCCCGGGGCCCGCTACCGCATCGGCGCCTACCGCTTCTGGCACCGCCACGTCGCGATCCTGCTCGCCACCAGCCCCGACCCCGACGCCACCGCCCACACCCTGCTCGCGGCCGCCGCCGCCGACCACGTCGCGGCCCTGCTCCCCGAGCTCGGCGAACAGCGCCTGCGCGCCGCCCTGCTCCGGCTCGCGGAGCGCGCGATGTGACGACCGGCCCTCGGCGGCGCCGGTCGGGCCTCTTGCCGGAGTCCCGCACCACCCGTACCGGCGGCACCGCCCGTACCCGGGTGCGTCACTGATGCCGCCGCACTGTCACAGGTCGGTCCCCGCTCGGTGAACGGAACCCGATCGTCGTTCCCAACTGCCCTTGGCAGCAGCATCCTTGGGCTGAATCCCGGACCGCACCGGGCGGTCCGGGGCCGCGAGCACAGGGGGACAGGTGGGAGCGGTCACGGCCATCGGCGCCGCCACGACGGCGGACGAATCCCGACCCGCGTGGATGGGGGCGGTGATCCGGGGCGGGCAGCACGTCGCCGACGCGCTCGGCATCCCCGCCCATCTGACCACCATGGACCCGGACACCGCCTTCGGTGTGATCGCGATGCCGGTCCTGCTGGCGCTCGTCGTCCTGGGCGTCCAGGCCGGAGCCATCGCACGCGCCGTCACCTCCCGGGACTTCTGGGACGACACCGGCCGCCTGCTCGGCGTGGCACAGCTCCTGCTGCTCGTGCTGGCCTACGCGTTCGGGGTGGGCGGGCAGTCTCGCTCGTTCGGCGACGCCGTCGGCGACATCCTCTCCGGGCAACTGCCTGACCTGCTGCCGATGGCCGTCGCGACCCAGTGGCTGCTGCTCTCCGTGCTCTGGCTGGTGGTCGGCGCGTCCGCCGGCGTCCGCCGCTCGGACCTGACGGCCCCGTTCGACGCGGTCCGCGGCATGGCCCTGATCGCGGTCTTCGTCGTGGCCTTCACCGCCGCCTGGATGGCGCCGCCCAGCGGCCCCGGGCCGGCCGGCCGACTGCCCGCGGCGCTCGCGGTCGGTGCCGTCCTCCTCCTGTTCGGTTACCTCAGCGCCGTCAGCCGCGGACACGAGCAGCGGCCCGACATCGCGCGCCGACGCCGCGAGGCACTGGAGCACAGCTTCCGCAGGCCCGGCGACGAGCCCGGGCGCGGCTCCGAGGGCCGGCCCGAGGAGGAGCTGATCGCCGCACTGCTCGCCCGGGGGCAGAACCGGCCCGTGCGGCCGGCGGGCGGCAGCATCTGGCTGCCCGCCCCGGCCCTCGTCCTGCGGCTGTGCCTGCTCTGGGCCGCACTGCTCGGGGTGCCCGCCGCGGCCGTCACCTGGATCTTCAGCACCGGACACTTCCCCCCGCCCGACCTCCCGGGTGTCCTGCGGGTCGAACTCGCCGTCCTGTCCGTCATGGTGCTGATGATGGTGTTCTCGTTCCGGCGCAGCCTCGACGGCCGCGTCCGGGTGTCCCCGGCCGTCCCCCGGCTGATCGACCTCAGCCTGCTGCTGTCGGTCGGCTGGCTGGGCCTGTCCGGCGCCCTCGACTCCCCGGTGACCCTGGGCCCGGTGCCCGCCTGGGCGGTGGCCCTGGTGCCACCCCTGGTGATCGCCGCACTGGTGCTCACCCTCGGCGTCCTCCCGCACCGCAGCCGGACCCCACGCCTGCCCCTCGCCCTGACCGTTGCTGTTCTCGCGGGCCCCCTCGTCCTGCCCCTGCGCGAGGCCCTCCAACACCTGCTGGGCGGCATCGTGCACGCCCTCGGGTAGGGCGGAACCGCGCCGGCGGACCGTCACCCTCATGGTTCAGGGGCACCGATCGGACCCGCGTGAAAGGATCGGGAGATGTCGGAGAGCAGCAGCGAGGACCGGCGCGGCACGAGGGCCGCGACGGAGCGGGTCGTCAACGAGGTCGCCCAGGGGCTGCGTACGTTGGAGGACGGGACTTCCTGGTTCTCGCTCCTTTCCCCGGTGGAGCGGAGGGCCGTCCTGGAAGAAGTCGCCGGGTACGCGATGCAGGCGCACATCACGGCCGCGGACGGGAGCGCGGGAGTGGCTCGGTCCGGTGTGAAGCCCACCGCCAACGCTTCCGTGATGATCCGGATGGATCCTCCTCGCTACGGATTCGCGACTCTCCCCGCCGAAGAACACATCAACGCGTTCCGTGTCCTGGTCGCGGCCTTCTCCGTCGCCGACACCCGACGCAGGCAGACGCACTGCAAGGGCGGCTGCGGGCACTCGTGGCACAACCTTCCCACCCAGGGCGACCGGCAAGAGGTGGATCCAGGGCTGTCACGGCCTCATCAGGGACGGGACCGTCGGCCCGGCGACGTGGGACGCCTTCCAGAACCGCGTCCCCGGCCGTTACGACCTCTACCCGGGCTGAGGGTTGTCCCTTGATCGATCTCTGAGTGTTCGAGGCGGGTCGGCCGACCGGCGGCCGTCCTGCCTCGGTTCGGGGCTGACCGTGGGTCTCTTCATCCCCACTCCGACCTGTTGGCCAGACGGCGATACCACCAGAACTCCGTGCGCCACTGGCGGCGGTGCGCGAAAGGGTCAGGGAGGGTGCGACGCAGGAAGACCGCATCCATGGGCTTCACGAGCCGGCTGAGCTCGGCACGGGCCCGTTCCGGCAGTCTCTCCAAGACTTCCTTCAGTACGTCACGCGCGTGCCTGACGTCGTCGTACGAACAGCCCGAGCACGAGCAGTACGACTCCTGCGGATACAGCGGACGTCTTCCTGGCGGACGCAGGAACTCGCGGTATCGCCGCAACGCCCACGCTGTGGCACCCGGGTGGATGCAGTAACTGTCGCTCAGATACTCGATCCGGTGCACAGCCAGGCTCGCTCCGGCGGAGAGTCCGCGAATCCGCAGCGGCGGAGCCGGCCCCCACGTGCGGGAGACCGGTCGTTCAGCGCGCAGTGCGCGTGGCCGTCTACGCGGCATCGGCCTTTCGACGCATCATCATGAGCGCCATGATGCCAGGCAGGACCGCCCTCTTGCACCCAGTTTCCGACCTCCGTAGCTGCCCTCGCAGACCTGCGAGGGCAGCGTCGTTGATTGCCGGTCGAGGTTCTTCACTCCGGTTGCTGCCTTGGGGCAATCCGTATCTGCGCGAGGGCAGCGGCCGGCGTGCCCTCGGGCTTTTGCGGGCGCTCGTCGGAGTGGGAAGTCGGAGAGCCCGACTTCCCACTCCGACGCAGCTGCTGTCAGCCGGTCGGCTTCGCGAACGCCGGCCGCACGAGCACGGCAAGCAGGGCCAGCACCGCCGCCGCGAAAAGTGTGAACAGGTGCTCCCCCGACAGCAGGCCGTAACCGAGCAGCACGACGTGCGCTGCTCCCGCCCCCACCAGGGCGGACGAAGCACGTGACGCCTTGTGCGGCGACTGCATCGCCCACAGACCCCGAGCGGCCCAACCGTTGACCCCGACCATGACGATCCCCGCGACCAGGAACACGTAGGGCACGTAGGCCGGAGTGGGCGCCGTCTCGTCCTCCAAGGCGATACCACCCGCAAGCAGCGGCATGGCAATGCAGAAGAAGAGAACGATCGCGATCGTCTCGAGCAGAATCAGGGCCATCGCACCCAGGAGGGCAGCAGTGGAGGAGCGAGTCATCTTGCCTTCCAGGCTTCGCGGCCGGACCGACCGTCAGTCGATATATCAGTTCTTCGCCAGTGGAAGCACGCCGGCGGTCTCGTGCCAGGCATCGAACCTCGAAGGGAGACAGGCCGGAAGCCCTGCGTCGCCACCCCGGCCCTGAATCGGCCGCGATTCGGAACATGGGCGTTGAGCTGCTAATCTTCTCGATGTCGCGAGGGACATGATCCCTCGCCAGGCGTCAGCGGTGCTACCAGAGCACGTCCTACTTTCAGTAGGAAGAGTCCGTGCAACCCGGGCCTGGCGCTCCACAGTCGGACGGGTCCGGCGCCACACAGGCGCCGGACCCGTCCGCGTTTCCCACTCGCGAAGCGGGATGCACGGGATACCCTTGCTGCTCACAGTTGGTCCGGCCCGAAGACGACCGGGCCGAGGTCGGCCAGGACTTGGGCGGGGCTCAGTGAGGGCCGCCCTCCAGGCCGCGGACCCGACCTCGGCGGCCAGGTCTTCGGCTCCCTTGTGGTCCAGGATGTACTGCACCCGGAACGAGCCGCTGCCACGGCCCCGATGGTGAGAACAGTCGGTGGATGCGGACCTCGTCCGCCTGTGCGGGGAGCGGTCCGGGTCGGAGTACTCGCGCGGCTGGTTCGGGGAATCAGCCCCGCGTACGTGGGGAGCAGACTGTAAAGCTGTGGGTCAACGTGCCTTGACCGGCTGGTGCGGAGCAGTCGGGCTGGTCGGATCCAGCGCCTGCTGGGTGGCCGTTCGGGTGCGTGCGCCGTCCTGGGTGTGGGGCCGGACAGTGCTGCGGTGTGCTGGTGTCCGGGCTGTCCGGGTGTCCGGTCAGGTGGTCTGATCTGGGGAAATCGGCCGGACAGTGACCGGACAGCTGGGGTGGCTGTCCGGTGGGTGTGCCTGTCATTCACTGCTGATGGTGTCGTGCGGCGTCGCGGGCATCGGCCAGGTTCGCTCGTACCGTGTGGGTGTGGGGGTGGGTGTGGCCGAGGGTTTGTTCGCACTGGGTGAGGTTGGTCTCGTAGAGGTGGATGGCGCGGTCCAGGTCCCCGGCGGCTCGGTAGGCGTTGGCGAGGCTGTTGCGGCTGATGAGGGTGTCGGGGTGGGTGTCGCCGAGGTGCTGTTCGTACTGGGTGAGGTTGGTCTCGTGGAGGTGGATGGCGCGGTCCAGGTCCCCGGCGGCTCGGTAGGCGTTGGCGAGGTTGTTGCGGCTGATGAGGGTGTCGGGGTGGGTGTGACCGAGGGCCTGCTCGTACTGGGTGAGGGTGGTCTCGTACAGGGGGATGGCGCGGTCCAGGTCCCCGGCGGATGCGTAGGCGTGGGCGAGGTTGCCGCGGCTGGCCAGGGTGTTGGGGTGGGTGTGGCCGAGGGTCTGTTCGCGTTGGGTGAGGTTGGTCTCGTGGAGGTGGATGGCGCGGTCCAGGTCCCCGGCGGCTCGGTAGGCGTTGGCGAGGTTGTTGCGGCTGGTGAGGGTGTCGGGGTGGGTGTGGCCGAGGGTCTGTTCGCGTTGGGTGAGGGTGGTCTCGAACAGGGGGATGGCGCGGTCCAGGTCCCCGGCAGCCCGGTAGGCGTAGGCGAGGTTGCCACGGCTGGCCAGGGTGTCGGGGTGGGTGTGGCCGAGGGTCTGCTCGCGTTGGGTGAGGGTGGTCTCGTGGAGGGGGATGGCGCGGTCCAGGTTGCCTGCGGATTCGTAGGCGTTGGCGAGGTTGTTGCGGCTGGTGAGGGTGGAGGGGTGGGTGTTGCCGAGGGTCTGCTCGTACTGGGTGAGGGTGGTCTCGTAAAGGGGGATGGCGCGGTCCAGGTTGCCTGCGGATTCGTAGGCGTTGGCGAGGTCGTTGCGGCTGGTCAGGGTCTGGGGGTGGG
>NZ_JBIVGI010000016.1:14214-27784 GCF_044748625.1 Kitasatospora sp. NPDC089913
GTGGGTGTGGCCGAGGGTCTGCTCGCGTTGGATGAGGGTGGTCTCGAACAGGGGGATGGCGCGGTCCAGGTTGCCTGCGGATTCGTAGGCGTTGGCGAGGTCGTTGCGGCTGGTCAGGGTGTCGGGGTGGGTGTGGCCGAGGGTCTGCTCGCGTTGGATGAGGGTGGTCTCGAACAGGGGGATGGCGCGGTCCAGGTTGCCTGCGGATTCGTAGGCGTTGGCGACGTTGTTGCGAATGATGAGGGTGTCGGGGTGGGTGTGGCCGAGGGTCTGCTCGTACTGGGTGAGGGTTGCCTCGAACAGGGGAACGGCCCGGTCGAGGTCCCCGGCGTCCCGGTAGGCGTTGGCGAGGTTGTTGCGGCTGGCCAGGGTGTCGGGGTGGGTATAGCCGAGGGCCTGCTCGCACTGGGCGAGGACGGCTTCTCGCAGGGGGACGGTGCGGGCCTCGTGGCCTTGGCGGTAGAGGTACTGGGCGGCTGTGACGTACAGCGTCGCGGTGGGGTGGTCGTGGTGGTTGGGGGGTGTGGTTGCGGCGAGGGCTATCAGGTGGGGGATGAGGGTGTCCCATTCCGGTGCTGGGTCGGTGGTGGGTTCGGGCAGGGCGGTGAGGGCCTGGGTGAGGGCGTGTTCGGCTTCGCGGCGGCCGGCGGGCGAGCCGTCCGGTTCGGTGGGTGTGGTGGTGCGCAGGACGGTCTGGAGGAGGCGGTGGATGCTGATGCTGTTCGGGGTGAGGGTGGTCATGCTGTAGGCGGCGAGGAGGCCGAGTGCTTCGGCGAGGTCGTCGGCGTCGGTGCCGGGGTCTTCCAGAAGGTTGACGGGGATGTTGTCGGGGGCGAGCCAGGCGATGGTGTGCAGGGTGTCGACGGCGAGGGGGTTGCGTGCGGTGAGGTCCTGGAGGGTCTGGGTCCAGATGCGGGCGATGGTGCGCTCCGCGTCGAGGCCGTCCGCGGCTTTGTCGAGCTTTGCGGGTAGGCGGCGGCGGTAGGTGTCGATGCCGGTGGTGGGGTTCTGGGCGAGGTAGGCGCCGGCCTGTTCGAGGGCGAGGGGGAGGTGGCCGAGGTCGGCGGCCAGGGCGTGGGCCGCCTGCCGGTCGCGCGGGGTGGGTGTGCGGCCAGTGACGGCGTGGGCGCAGATGAGGTCGACGGCCTCGTCGGGGTGAAGGGTGCCGAGGGGCAGGGTGTGGATGGTGCGGGGCCAGCCGGTTGAGCGGCGGCTGGTGATGAGGTGGTGGCCGCCGTCGAGGGAGCCGAGGTAGGGGTTGAGGTCGGTGGGGTTCTCGACGTTGTCGAAGACCAGGAGCCAGCCCGGGTGCCATTGCAGCCAGGCCATGGCCCAATCGGCCTGGCTGTCCTGGGACAGCATCCTGGTCAGTGTCGGGGCCAGTCGTGTCGCGAGTGCCGCCAGGGACTGTTCGAGGCGGGTGGGTGAGTCGGCGTTGATCCACCAGACGAGGCTGTAGGTGTGGCGCTGCTGGTGGGCGTAGGCGAGGGCGAGGGTGGTTTTGCCGATGCCGCCGAGGCCGTGGACGGTGGACGTCTGGGTGATCGCTGTCCCGTTGTCCCTGGTGAGGGTGGCACGGACCTCCCTGAGAGCGTCGTCGCGTCCGAGGCACAGGGGCACGGGTGGCAGGTTGGCGAGGCCGCGGGGAGCGGGCACGTCGCGGGCCGCAGTGAGGATCTCGGCGGGCAGGCTGATCACGTCGCCGGTGTGGGCGTTGCCGATGCTGTGCCCGGCGATGGCTCTGGGGCCGGACGCGTCGATGCCTGGTTCGGGGGTGGTCACTGGTCGGTGCGGTGGCCGTCGCCGGTGATAGCGGTGCCGATGGTGTGTGCCGCGATGGACCGGTTACCGGAGGCGGTGATGGTCACCGTCCCAGCGGCCGGCGCGGGCAGGAGGGCGGCGAGTTCCTTGAGCAGGTCGGCGTCCTCGCGCAGGGCCCGCTTGATCTGCTGGCGCAGGGCGGCCGCCGCGTCGGGGTCGTCGGGGGCTTCGGCGGCGTCCTGGACTGCGGCTTCGAGGGCGGCCTGTTGGGGTTCGGTGCGGCGGCGCCACACGGTCTGGAGGATGCGTCGGCCGAGGTTGGCGGTGGCTTCCACTGCGGTGTCCTCGGCCCGGGCGAGGACAGCCCCGCCGTAGGCGCTCACGGCTGCTGTCAGGTAGGGGCTGGCCTGCTCGACCAACTGGACGATCTCGCCACTCACTTCGATGCCTCCGCCACTGCAATGAAAGGTTTATGAGGGAGCGTAGGAGAGATAGGCCGGGCGGGTGGCGGGTTCCTCGAAACCCCAGGGCCTGGTCCCGGTGGGACATTCGTGGGACCGTCGGCCCGATCCTTGCGAAGACGGCAGCTCAGGCTAGCTGTCATGCGTGGTCTGTAGAGCTGTGGGTCAACGTGCCTTGACCGGTTGGTGCGGAGCAGTCGGGCTGGTCGGATCGAGCGCCTGCTGGGTGGCCGTTCGGGTGGGCGTGCCGTCCTGGGCGTGGGGCCGGACAGTGCTGCGGTGTGCTGGTGTCTGGGTTGTCCGGGTGTCCGGTCAGGTGGTCTGACCTGGGTAAATCAGCCGGACAGTGACCGGACAGATCAGGAGTGGCTGTCCGGCGGGCATACCTGTCATTCACTACTGAGGCGGCGCTTGGCATCCCGCGCATGGGCCAGGTTCGCTCGCACTGTCCGGGCTAGGGAGTGGGTGTCCCCGAGGTGCTCCTCGCACTGGGTGAGGGTGAGTTCGTAGAGGGGAATGGCGCGGTCGAGGTTGCCGGCGGCCTGGTAGGCGCCGGCGAGGTTGTTGCGGCTGGTCAGGGTGTCGGGGTGGGTGTCGCCGAGGGTCTGTTCGCGCTGGGTGAGGGTGAGTTCGTACAGGGGGATGGCGCGGTCGAGGTCGCCGGCGGCCTGGTAGGCGCTGGCGAGGTTGTTGCGGCTGTTCAGGGTGTCGGGGTGGGTGTGGCCGAGGTGTTGTTCGCGTTGGGTGAGGGTGAGTTCGTAGAGGGGGATGGCGCGGTCGAGGTCGCCGGCGGCCTGGTAGGCGCTGGCGAGGTTGTTGCGGCTGTTCAGGGTGCCGGAGTGGGTGTGGCCGAGGTGTTGTTCGCGTTGGGTGAGGGTGAGTTCGTAGAGGGGGATGGCGCGGTTCAGGTCTCCGGCCGATTCGTAGGCGTAGGCGAGGTTGTTGCGGCTGGTCAGGGTGTCGGGGTGGGTGTCGCCGAGGGTCTGCTCGCGCTGGGTGAGGGTGGTTTCGAACAGGGGGATGGCGCGGTCCAGGTCCCCGGCGGATTCGTAGGCGCTGGCGAGGTTGTTGCGGCTAGTGAGGGTGTCGGGGTGGGTGTCGCCGAGGGTCTGCTCGCGTTGGGTGAGGGTGGTCTCGTAGAGGGGGATGGCGCGGTCCAGGTCCCCGGCGGATTCGTAGGCGTAGGCGAGGTTGTTGCGGCTAGTGAGGGTGTCGGGGTGGGTGTCGCCCAGGGTCTGCTCGAACTGGGTGAGGGCGGCTTCTCGTAGGGGGATGGTGCGGGCAACGTGGCCCCGGCGGTAGAGGTACTGGGCTACTGTGACGTAGAGCGTTGCGGTGGGGTCGTTGTGGTGGCCGAAGGGTGTGGTTGCGGCGAGGGCGATCAGGTGGGGGATGAGGGTGTCCCATCCTGGGGAGGGGCCAGCCGCAGGTTCCGGCAGGGCTGTATGGGCCCGGGTGAGGATTTCCTCGGCTTCGCGGCGGCCGGCGGGCGGGTGTTCCGGTTCGGTGGGTGCGGTGGTGCGGAGGACGGTCTGGAGGAGGCGGTGGATGCTGATGGTGTGCGGGGTGAGGGTGGTCATGCTGTAGGCGGTGAGGAGGCCGAGTGCTTCGGCGAGGTCGTCGGCGTCGACACCGGGGTCTTCCAGAAGGCTGACGGGGATGTTGTCGGGGGCGAGCCAGGCGATCGTGTGCAGGATGTCGACGGCGAGCGGGCTGCGTGCGGTGAGGGCCTGGAGGGTCTGGGTCCAGATGCGGGCGACGGTGCGCTCCGCGTTGAAGCCGTCCGCTGTCTTATCGAGTTTGGTGGTCAGGCGGCGGCGGTAGGCGTCGATGCCGATGGTGGGGTTCTGGGCGAGATAAGCACCGGCCTGTTCGAGGGCGAGGGGCAGGTAACCGAGGTCGACGGCCAGGGCCTGGGCCGCCTGGCGCTCACGCAGGGTGGGTGTGCGGCCGGTGATGGCGTGCGTGCAGATGAGGTCGGCGGCTTCATCGGGGTGAAGGGTTCCGAGGAACTGGGTGTGGATGGTGCGGGGCCAGCCGGTTGAGCGGCGGCTGGTGACGAGGTGGTGCCCACCGTCGAGGGCGCCGAGGTAGGGGGCCAGGTCGGTCGGGGTCTCGACGTTGTCGAAGACCAGGAGCCAGCCGGGGTGCCATTGCAGCCAGGTGGTTGCCCACGCGGCGCGCTGGTCCTGGCTGGCGTTGCCGGCCCAGGCGGGGAAGAGCTTCAAGGCCAGGTCGCCGAGGGACTGTTCGAGGCGGGTGGGTGAGTCGGCGTTGATCCACCAGACGAGGCTGTAGGTGTGGCGCTGCTGGTGGGCGTAGGCGAGGGCGAGGGTGGTTTTGCCGATGCCGCCGAGGCCGTGGACGGTGGACGCCTGGGTGATCGCCGTCCCGGTCTGTTCGGTGAGGGTGCTGCGGAGGTGGGTGAGGTCGTCGTGGCGGCCCAGACACAGGGGCAGGGGTGGCAGGTTGGCGAGACCAGGTGGTGCGGGTACGTCGCGGGCGGCGGTGAGGATGTCGGCGGGCAGTCCGATCACGTCGCCGGTGTGGGCGTGGCCGATGGTGTGTGCGGCGATAGACCTGTTGCCGGAGGCATCGTAGGAGGAGTCGGTCACTGGTCGGTGCGGTGGCCGTCGCCGGTGATCGCGGTGGTGATGGTGTGTGCGGCGATGGACCGTTGGCCGGAGGCGGTGATCGTGACGCTGCCGGCGGTCGGTGCGGGCAGGAGGGCGGCGAGTTCGGCGAGCAGTTCTGCGTCCTCGCGCAGGGCTCGCTTGATCTGCTGGCGCAGGGCGGCTGCCGCGTCGGGGTCGTCGGGGGCTTCGGCGGCGTCCTGGACTGCGGCTTCGAGGGCGGTCTGTTGGGGTTCGGTGCGGCGGCGCCAGACGGCTTGGAGGATGCGCCGGCCGAGGTTGGCGGTGGCCTCTACCGCGGTGTCCTCGGCCCGGGCGAGGACGGCTCCGCCGTAGGCGCTCACGGCTGCTGTCAGGTAGGGGCTGGCCTGCTCGACCAACTGGACGATGTCGCCACTCACTTCGGCACCTCCGCCATTGCGATGAACGGTTTATGACGGAGCGTAGGAGAACCGGACCCGGCGGGTGGCGGGTTCCTCGAAACCCCCAGGGCGCGGGTTCGGTGGGGGCATCCGTGGGAGCGCCGGCCCGGCCGCGGGAAAGGTGGTAGCTCAGGCCAGCTGGGCAGGTCGGTCAGCTTCGGCGGCAGGCTGTGCGCCGTCGTCGCTCTGCCCCTCCGTGTCCGCTGGACAGGCGGGATGCCTCCGGGGTCAGGTCATGAAGGCGTGTCGGAGCGGTGGCCCGCCAGGCGGGTGATGTCGGCGGCGATGGCGTCCAAGGGGCCTTCGGTGCCGATCGAGCGGAACCAGTCCCACAACTCCAGGGCGTGGTAGAGCCGGTAGAGGTCGAGGCGTTCGGGGGCGTCGGCGGGGAGGGGGCCGTAGCCGGCGAGGAGGGCTCGGCGTTCGGGTTCGCCGCGGCCGAGGGCGTAGTAGTCGGTTTTGGCGAGGTCGATCAGGGGGTCTGCGGCGATGGCGTTCTCGACGTCGATGATGCCGGTCACGCGGGTGGCGTCGCCGGTGGTGACAAGGACGTTGCCCTCGTGGAGGTCGTTGTGGCAGAGCACGGCGGCGCGGCAGTTGTCGAACAGTGCGCCGTCGCGCTCGATCCGCCGTGCGACCGCGTCGTGGAGTCGGTCGTCGCCGCCCAGGGCCTTGAACTCCGCGAGCTTCTTCGCGAACTGGTGTCGCATGTAAGTGCCGTTGTCGGGCCGAGGGTCGAGGATGCGGTTGGTCAGGTATCCGTAGGCTTCCTGTCCGACCTGGTGGATCGTGGCGAGGGCGGCGCCCATCTCCCGGTAGAACGGCGGGATTTGTTCGGCGTCCAGATCCTTCGACGCCTCCGACAGGGGGCGGCCGTCCAGCAGGCCGAGGATGGTGACGGCCCGGCCGTCGGGTGCTCCGTCCGGAGTGTGGTGGAGCACGCGCGGGACCGGGAGGGTGTCGAGGCCGGCGAGGATCCGGTAGACGTGGACCTCCTTGGCCTGCTTCCACGCCCACTCGGGTGCGTACACCTTGAGGATCACGGAGTGGGCGGGATCGGCGCACCGGAGCTCGTACACCGTGCTCAACCGGCCCCCCGTGCGGGGTAGCAGCTCGATCACCTCGGCCTCGGGGAACACCTCCCGCACCAGCGGTTCGGCCCATGCGGTCCCTGGAGGCAACTGATCCGGCTGCGGCATGGGTCGACCCTAGGGATCGAGGCGTGGCCCGGCAATCGAATTGCCGTCGACGCCCGACGGCCGGGCGTGGTCTATTCGGCGGGGGCGCCGTGGTGGAGGAGGGGGAGGTGGGTGCCTCGGGTGAGGGCGTCGAGGGCGTGGGTGGTGCGGCGGTGGTGGTCGGGGTGCATGGCGTCGGCGAGTTGGGCGCGGTGGAGCCAGTGGACGGCCGTGACGGTGTGGGGCGGGCGGTGACGGGCGGCGGTGGATTCCTGCGCGGGGCTGAGGCGGCCGCCCCAGTGGACGAGGTGGAGAGCTTCGGGGAGGAGCCGGGCCTCGGTGTGGTCGGTGGCGAGGATGCGGGACAGGGGGAGGACCAGCCCGGTCTGGGTCTCGGTGTGGCGGCGGGCGGCGTGGTGGGGGAGTTCGTTCGCTTCGGCGGGTCCGCCGGGCAGGACCAGGCCGGACTGGTGGGTGGTGCCGATGGCGAGGAGGGCGCCGTCCCGGTTGAGGATCAGGGCGTGGTGGTGGTGGCGTCGGCGGGGCGGGGTGGTGTGGAGGGTGGGGAGGTGGTGCAGCACGGTGGGGCTCCTGGGGCGGTCAGTCGTCCGACTTGTCGGGGTCGAGCCAGTGGAGGCAGGCGGGGAGTCCGGCGCTGATCCCGGTGGCGAGGATCAGCCCGAAGATGAGGAGTTGGGGGCCGAGCGGCCCGTCGCGGATCGGCCAGCAGACGAGGGTGGCGGCGAGGGCGCTGAGGGCGGGGACCCCGAGGGCGGCGAGAACCAGCCGGAGGGAACGGTTCACGTCAGGTCGGAGGCGCGGGGACGGCTGGGGCGCTGGACGGTGAGGAAGCGGGGGCTGGGGAGGGCCTGGACGTGGGCGGGCTTGGTGGTCCACTCGCAGCCGCCGGCCTCGTGGCGCAGGTAGACGAGCCCGGCGAGGGTGTCCATGTAGACGGCCTCGAGGGGCTTGCCGGAGGTGTCCCGGTGCGCGAGGTCGCGGACGACCTCCCCGACGGCAGGCTTGTACACGGGAATGCGGGGGTGCGAGGGCATGTTGGCTCCATTGATTGCGCAGGGTCCCGGATCTCTCACGGGGTGTAGCCATGGTGCCCCCCCTGTGCGTACGATGGCCAGGGTCTGAACGTTGACCAATCGGGCGTGTGAAAGGTGCCGACGTTCATGGATGAGCCCGTAATTGACGAGATGTCATCCCCGGCCGTGCGCTTCGGTCAGGAACTTTCCAGGCTGCGGGAGGCGCGAGGCTGGTCGCAGGTCGGACTGGGGAAGCGCATGGGGTACTCCAACACCCTGATCTCGTACATCGAACGAGCGAAGCGTCCTCCAACAAAAAACTTCGCTGTTAAAGCCGACACGGTGTTCGAAACCGGAGGTACGTTCTACGAACTCTGGTGCAGGCATGCGAAAGAGGGCCTGCTGGAGGGCTTCGAGGAGTTCGCCGACGAGGAGGCGAAGTGCCGGCGCTTGCGTGAGTTCGCGCTGACCATCGTCACCGGCCTGTTCCAGACGCAGGAGTACGCCGAGGCGCTGGCATTTGCGGCGGTCGCGCGTGGGGCGATCAGCCAGTCCGAGGCCGATCAGCGAGTGGAGTTCGTGCTGGCTCGTCAGCGTGTGCTCGAGCGGAAGAAGCCGCCGCGGATCCATCTCGTGCTCGATGAGGACTGCCTGGTGCGCACGGTCGGCGGCCGGGACGTTATGCGCAGGCAGCTCGATCGCATCGTGGAGCTGGCTGCCCGCCCCAACGTCACCATCCAGGTGGCGCCGTTCTCCTTGGGAGAGAACCTGCCGTTCAAGATGCCGGTGACCCTGCTGGACCTGTCGGACGGGACGGTCGTCGGGTACGCCGAATCGTACGCTCGCGGAAGCCTTGAACGAAGGCGTGAAACCGTCGCGGTGTGGGAGAGGGAGTACGATCAGCTGGTGGTGGAAGCCCTGCCCAAGGCGGCATCCCTGGCACTGGTCCACAAGGCTCGAAGGGAGCTCATTCCATGAACCTCAACACGTCTGGTGCGTCCTGGTTCAAGTCGTCGTACTCCGACAACGGCGGTCAGTGCGTCGAGGTTTCCGCGAGCTTCCCGGGCGCGGTTCCCGTCCGGGACTCCAAGGACCCCGAAGGTCCGGCCCTGGTCTTCCCGGCCGACGCCTGGAGCGCGTTCCTTGCCGGTGTGCAGGCGGGCGAGTTCGGCGCCGTCTGACCTGAATCGATCGTGGGTCCCGGCCGGACTTCCGGTCGGGACCCACGCGTTTGGGGCGGTAACGCTTACCGTGGAAAGCATGAAGCCTGTGAGCTGGCAGAAGAGTTCCCACAGCACCAACGGCGGCGAGTGCGTCGAGATCGGGCTCGACGCCCCCGGCCTCGTCCCCGTCCGTGACTCCAAGGACCCCTCCGGTCCCACCCTCGCCTTCCCCGCCGAGTCCTGGCGCTCGTTCCTCCTCGCCGTCCAGGCAGGGGAGTTCGGCGCCGCCTGACGCATCAGAGCGCCGAAGCCGTCCGCCACTCCCTCCGGTACGCCCCGGGCGGGGCGCCGAAGTGCCGTTTGAACGCCCGCGCGAACGCGAACTCCGAGGTGTAGCCGGCGTTCTCGGCCACCTCGTTCAACGAGTCTCCCGTCTCGCGCAGCATCCGCGCCGCGATCGCCATCCGCCACGTCGTCAGATAACTCAGCGGAGGCTCGCCGACCACCGAGGCGAACCGACGGGCGAACGCGGCGCGCGACAGTCCGGCCCGGTTCCCCAGCGACTCGACGGTCCACGGATGTGCCGGGTCGTCGTGGATCGCCCTCAACGCCGGGGCGATCAAAGGGTCGTTGAGCGCGGACGCCCACCCCCGCGTTCGGTCCCCGGACACCTCGTCGTACCAGGACCGCAGAATGTAGAGCAGCAGCAGGTCGACGAGCGCCGCGACCACCGCGTCCGAACCCGGCCGGGGTTCGTGGATCTCGGCGCAGAGCTGGTCGACCGCCGAACGCAGCACCGGATGACGGCCCGGACTCGCCGGAAGGTGGACGATCTCCGGCAGGTCGCCGAGCAGCGGATGCGGGCGGTCGGTGTCGAGGTGGTAGGCCCCGCACACCAGCACGCTCCGAGTGCCGCCGCCCTCGACGGTGAACGACCCGATCGGCGAGGAGGTGTCGACCCGGGCGGGCACGAAGGCCACCGGCTCACTGGTGACCGCGTCGCAGATGGCGTGACCGGTGCCGCGCCGCAGGAACACCACGTCCCCCGGTCCCAGGGCGATCGGCTCGCCGTCGACCGGCAGCAGCACGCAGCGCCCCTCGACGACGACGTGGAACCCGGCCCCCGAGACGGGCTGGAAGCGCACACCCCACGGTGCTCGCGCCTCGGTGCGGACAACGGACGGGCGCCCGGTGCGCAGGGCCGCGAGCGTGTCGCTGAGGATGTCCATCCGCCCACCCTAGCGCGTTGATCCGGAGACGATCGGACAGAGAATCAAGACTTCATGTCATTCACCGTCCTGCTGGGCGAGCCGTAGCGTCCTCGGCATGAACAACACAGCGGACACCCAGCGTGTCGTCGTCATCGGTGGTACCTCCGGCGTCGGATTCGCCGTCGCCCGGGCCGCGGCGGCCCGGGGCTCGAACGTGGTCGTCGCCTCCAGTCGTCAGGACCGGGTCGAGCTGGCGGTGGAGAGGCTCGGCGGCTCGGCGGAAGGCTTCGTGCTGGACGTCGCCGACGACGCCGCGCTCGCCGTCTTCTTCGACCGGATCGGCGAGTTCGACCACCTCGTCTACACGGCCGGCGAGCCCCTGGTGCTGAAGCCGCTCGCCGAGCTCGCCGCGGGCGAGGCGCGGGCGTTCTTCGAGCGTCGCTTCTGGGGTGCGCTGCTCGCCGTCAAGTACGCGACGCCGCAGCTCCGTTCCGGTGGTTCGATCACCTTGACCTCCGGCGCCTTCGCCACCCGGCCGGTCCCCGGTGCCCTGCTCGGGGCGAGCATCACCGCGGCCGTCGAGGGGCTGACCCGGGCCCTGGCCCTGGAACTCGCCCCGCTGCGGGTCAACGCCGTGCGCCTGGGCGCGATCCGCACCGAGCTCTGGGACAGCAGCGTGCCGGAGCCGGAGGCCTTCCTCCGGGCGCAGGGCAACGGCCTTCCCGTGCAGCGAGTCGGCACCCCCGAGGAGGCGGCGGCGGCCTACCTCCACCTCCTGGGCAACGGCTACGCGACCGGCACGGTGCTGACCCTGGACGGGGGAGCGGCACTGGCGTGACCCCGGCCGAGACCGGACCGACGGGCCCCGACCGGATTCCCGCTCGGGGCCCCCGTGTTGAGGGCGCGCCGCCCGTCCGGTCGCGCACCGGAAGTCGACGGAGCCGACTTCCGGTTCCCGCGCCGGCGCCCGGAACGACGTCACCCGATCGGCCGAGGCGGTTATCGGATCGCCCGGAAGCTGTGCTGCCATGTCCCCCGGTGGCAGGGCGGTGGGCAGGACGACCGCCCCGGCACCACCCCGACTACAACAGCGGCAGAAGAGAGCGGCATGCTCCAGATCTCAGTCGAGGACTCCGAGATCGGCCCGGGTGAGGCCCACCGGTGGCATCTCGTCCCCCTGACCGGTGCCGACGGACCGGCCCCGCGCCGGATGACCGGCTACAACCAGGCGAAACATTTCACCGTTGCCCAGTACGCGCAGAGCGTCGACGACCCGATCCGCTCCTACGTCGCGGCGAGCTTCGAACTCGCGGGCCCGGTGGACCTGGACGCCCTGGCGGGCGCGCTGCTCGAGCTGGTGCGACGGCACGAGGTGCTCCGGGCGGTCTACCAGCCGCTGGCCGGGGACCTCGGCTGCGAGGTCCTCACCCCGGACGAGGTGGCCCTGAAGCACGTCTACGGCGGCCCGTTGGAGACGCCGGCGCAGGTCACCGCGCACCTCCAGGAGGCGTTCCGGGAGGTGGACACCCTCTCCTGGCCGCTGATCACGATGGGCGCGGTGGTGCGGACCGGATCCACCACCGTCTGGTTCTCCTGCGACCACCTGGTCACCGACGGCCTCTCCACCGCGATCGCCATCAACGACATCGCCACCGCCTACCGGGACCTCACCGCTACCGCCGCCGCCACCGCGCCCGCGCCCGCCACCGCGCCCGCGACCGCCACCGCCCCCGATACCACCGACGGGACGGCCCCGCAGCCGGGTCCGGGGAGCTACCTGGAGTTCAGCCGCACCCAGCGCCGGGCCAACCGGGCGATGCGCGCCGACGACGCTCGGCTGGACCACTGGCGGGCGTTCCGCGACCGCAACGGCGGCCTCTTCCCGCGCTTCCCGCTCGACCTCGGTGTCCGGCCGGGGAAGCTGTACGCGCCGGTGACCAGTACCGAACGCCTGTTGACCGGCCGGCAGACCGAGGATTTCGGTGCGGTCTGCCGGGCCCTGGACGGGCGGCTGTCGATGGGGCTGCTCGCGGGCCTCGCGCTCGCGCTCCGGGAGCAGGGCGGACCGGAGGTGTACCGCGGACTGATGCCGTTCAACGAACGCGGCCGGGGCGAGTACGCGGAGTCGATGGGCTGGTTCATCAACACCCTGCCGGTCGAGTTCCCGGTCGGTCCGCGGGCCGGCTTCGGCGAGGTGCTCGCCGCCGCCCAGGAGGCCTACGCGCAGGTGCGGGCCCATGCGGCGGTGCACTTCGTCAAGGCGTGGAAGCTGCTCGCCCCGGCCGAGTACGCGTCACTGCGGTACTGGCCGCACGCGGTGAACTTCTTCTCCTACATCGACTGCCGCCGCCTGCCCGGCGCGGACCGGCACGCCGCCCAGCGGGCCCGGATGCACGTGTGGGTGTCCGGCTGCAACGGGATCCTGCACTGGCTGCACCGCACCGACGAGGGCCTGTTCGTCAACACCATCCACGCCGACACCCCGCAGGCGGCCGCCGTCAACCGGGCGCTGCTGGACGGATTCGCCCGGGTGCTGACCGAGCCGCTCGGGCGGTGACCGAGCCGCTCGGGCGGTGACGGCGTCCCCGGGCGTCCCGGACGTCCCCGGACGTCACGGGGCCTTCGCGGCCGCCGCGTTCGCGAGCGTGACGTCGATCGCCTTCCGGGCCTGCTCCAGGCGCTTCGCATCCGCCTGGACCGCCCGGTTCTGGTAGGCGGTCTCGACGGCGAACCAGATGCCGACGACGTTGTTCCGCTGCTTGCAGTCGACGTCGGCCGTCGCGGCGGCGATCTCGGGAGCGGTCGCCGTCGGCGACGAGAACCAGCGCTCGTCGCGCACCGCGTCCACGGGACTGGCGTAGGTCTGCCCCTTCTCCTTCATGCAGCGCGACCACGCGGCGAAGGCCGCCTTCACCCGTCCGTCGGCCATGGAGTCCGTGAACCCCCGGCCGTTGATCTCCAGTGCCCCGGCGTCGTCCTGGAGGATCCCGCCGCCCCGGGTCAGCGTGTCGTCCGCCTCGCCGAGGCAGCCGCCCGGCGGGATCGCGATGCCGTTGTGGGTGCGCCCGACCGGCTCGGCCGCCCCGGCCGGGCCGCCCCGGCCGTGGCCCAGGACGGCCTGCAACTCCGGTGCGGGCGGCTGCGGGGCGGCGGACGGCTGCCGCTGGTCCGCCGACGGGCCCCAGTGGTAGCCCTGGGCGGCCGCGCTCGCGGCGTCGGTGAGGTAGTACCGGCGGGTCATCAGGTCCGGCTTGGTCCCGAGCGCCGGCGGCGCGTAGTCGAAGCCGAAGCGCTTCATGCACGATCCGATCAGGGCCGTGCGGGCCGCCTCGATCCGCCGGTCCTCGTCGGGACTGATCAGGAACCTGGCGATGGGCAGGGCCTGGCCGTCGGCGGTGGCGAGGGTCGGGACCGCGTCGACGGGAGGTGCGGCCGCCGGGGCCGGCGCCGGGCCGGAGGACGCGCAGCCGGTGACGGCCCCGCCCAGTGCGAGCAGTGCGGCGATCACCGGCGCGCCGACCGACCGTACTGACCGCCGTACCGGCGCGGGGGCTGCACTTCGCATGTGAACTCTTCTTCCGGCGGGAACGGCGGTGGGGGGGGGGGGCCCGGGGGGGGGGGGCCCCCCCCCCCCGGGGGGGGGGGCCCCCCCCCCCGGCCACGGCGGCCGCGAACTGATAGAAACCCTACGCCGCGGGGGGTTTGGG